>MWBF01000078.1 GCA_002068935.1 Chloroflexi bacterium ADurb.Bin325 | reverse complement strand
TGCCGGCCCGCTGGACGCCGGAGCGCAAGGCGCTGATCCGCCAGAGCCGGCTGGATGCCGGCCGCGCGGTCGTCGAGGCGGTGTCCGCCGCGCGCAGCAAGCCGCGCGCGGTCATCCAGGCGTCGGGCATCGGACACTACGGCGCGATCGCGGACCGGGTGCTGACCGAGGCCGACCCGCCCGGCGCCGACTTCCTGGCCCGGCTGACCGTGGAGTGGGAGGCCGGCACCGCGGCGGTCGTCGCGCAGGGCGTCCGCCATGTCAGCATCCGCTCCGCAGCCGTGCTCAGCCCGGCCGAGGGCGCGCTGCCGCGGCTGATGCTGCCCATGCGGCTGTGCATGGGCGGGCCGCTGGGCAGCGGCAGGCAGGGCTTCGCCTGGATCCATCCCGCGGACGAGGCCGCCGCGATCCGCTTCCTGATCGAGCACGAGACCGCGGCCGGCCCCTTCAACCTGGTCGCGCCCCAGCCCACGACCTATGCGGAGTTTGCGCGGACGCTGGCCCGCGTCATGCGCCGCCCCTACTGGCTGCCGACGCCCGGCTTTGCCCTGCGCGGGCTGCTCGGCGAGGCGGCCAGCATCGTCCTGGAGGGCCAGTGCGCCGCGCCGCAGAAGCTCCTCGACCTCGGCTTCGCATTCCGCTTTCCCACCGCCGAGGCCGCGCTGCGCGATCTGCTCTCTTGAAACATTCGTTATTCAGAATCTATCCGAAAATTGCTCTGGCCGGTCGTGCTCAACTGCGTTGAGCCTACCGAGCCAGGGGCACGGTCAGAGACCGGCCCCAGCGGGGGCATTCGTTATTCAGCGTTCGTCACTCATCCCGAACACAGGAGGTAATGCGCCATGAAGGTAGGCATCGTCGGCAGCGGACAGGTCGGCGGCACGGCCGCCTATGCGATGGTGATGACCGGCGTGGGCCGCGAGATCGTGATGGTGGATGCCAGCCGGGAGCGCGCCCAGGCGCAGGCCGAGGACATCTCCCATGCGGTGCCCTTCGTGCATGACCCGCTCGACGTGCGCGCGGGCGGCTATGCGGATCTGAAGGGCAGCCGGGCGGTGATCATCGCGGCCGGGGTGGGCCGCCAGCCGGGCGAGTCGCGGCTGCAACTGCTCCAGCGCAACGCCGCGGTCTTCCGGGAGGTGGTGCCGCAGGTGCTGGAACATGCCGCGGATGCGGTCCTGGTGCTGGCGACAAACCCGGTGGATGTCACGACGCACCTCACCGCGGCCATCGCCGCGGAGCATGACATCCCCAGCAGCCGGGTCATCGGCTCCGGCACGACGCTCGACACCGCCCGGTTCCGCACCCTGCTGGCAGAGCACCTGGACATCGATCCGCATCACATGCACTGCTATGTGCTGGGCGAGCACGGCGACTCGCAGGTGCTCACCTGGTCGCTGGCGACCGTCGGCGGCGCCAGCCTGCGCGAGTTCTGCGACCTGCGCGGGGTCACGCTGGACGAGCAGGTGATGCAGGACATCGACCGGCGGGTGCGCTTTGCGGGCCGCTCGATCATTGCGGGCAAAGGTGCGACATATTACGGCATCGGCAGCGCGCTCGCCAGTATCATAGACGTCATCCTGCGCGACGAGCGCGCGATCATGACCGTCTGCACGCCCCTGCCCGAGGTGGCGGGGGTGCGCGATGTGACGGTCTCCCTGCCGCTGCTGCTCGGCGGCAGCGGCGTGATCGCCAGCCTGCCCGTGAAGCTGGACGAGGCGGAGACCGCGGCGCTGCACGCCGGCGCATCGGCCGTGCGCGAGGCGATCACCAGCCTGGGCTTGTAGCAGGTTCATGACAAACAAGGGGTTCGCAGCAGGCGCATCAGCGCCCGAACCCGCAACAGAATGAGAACAACCATGCAGGACGAGCGAATCGAGCTGGGCCGGAGCGGGGTGCACGCGCCGCTGTTGGGGCTCGGCACATGGCAGTGGGGCGACACACGGATCTGGCGCTACGGCCAGGACTATGCGGAGGCGGAGATCGAGGCCGCGTTCGACGCGGCCCTCTCCGCGGACATCGACCTGTTCGACACCGCGGAGATGTACGGCCAGGGCCGCTCAGAGCGCTTCCTGGGCCAGTTCGTGAGGGGCCGCGTCGCCGCGGGCGGCGCGCGGCCGGTGATCGCCACCAAATACATGCCCTATCCCTGGCGGCTGACGCGGGGGCGGCTGGCCGCGGCGCTGCACAGCAGCCTGGATCGGCTGGGGCTGGCCCAGGTGGATCTCTACCAGGTTCACTGGCCGCTGCCCCCGCGATCCGTGACGACCTGGGCCGAGGCGCTGGCCGACGTCGTCGAGGCGGGGCTGGCGCGCGCGGTCGGCGTCAGCAACCACAGCACGGATCAGATGCGCCGTGTGCACGAGGCGCTGGCCAGGCGCGGCGTGCCGCTGGCGAGCAACCAGGTGCAGTACAGCCTGCTCCACCGCCGGCCGGAGCAAAACGGGCTGTTTGCCGCGTGCAGGGAGCTCGGCGTCACGCTGATCGCCTACAGCCCGCTGGCGAAGGGCCTGCTCACCGGCAAGTATGCGCCCGGCAGCCGGCCGGCCGGCCCGCGCGGGTGGCGCTACAACGACGGGCTGCTGGCGAAGATCGGCCCGTTGAACGGGCTGCTACGCGACATCGGCCAGGCGCACGGCAAGACGCCCGGCCAGGTCAGCCTGAACTGGCTGATCTGTCGGGGCGCGCTGCCCATCCCCGGCGCAAAGAACGCGCGGCAGGCCGCCGAGAACGCGGGCGCGCTGGGCTGGCGGCTGAACGCAGACGAGATGGCCGCGCTGGAACAGGCGGCGGATGCAACAGGGGTGACGGCGTAACGATGGGCATATTGCAGGATCGGGTTGTCGTGATCACGGGCGGCAGCCGGGGCTTCGGCCTGGCGAGCGCGCGGGCGTGTGCGAGAGAGGGCGCGGCGGTGGTCATCGCCGCGCGCGGCGCGGAGGCGGTGACGCAGGCCGCGGCCGCGCTCCAGGCCGAGGGGCTGCAAGTGGTCGGCGCGGCCTGCGATGTCAGCGACATCGCGCAGGTGGAGGCGCTGGCGCAGCTTGCGGTGGAGCGTTTCAAGCGGATCGATGTCTGGGTCAATAACGCCGGGCGCAAGGCGCCCTACGGCCCGACCGCGCACGTCGCGGCGTCCGCGTTCATGCAGGTAGTACAGACGAACATCATCGGCGCATACAACGGCTCCATGGTCGCGCTGCGCCACTTCCTGCCCGTGCGCCGCGGCAAGCTCATCAACATCCTGGGCCGCGGGTCGAACGGCGAGGCCTCGGCCAACCAGAACGCTATGGCGGCCAGCAAGGCCTGGGCGGCCAGCTTCACGCGCTCGCTGGCCCGCGAATACCGGGATTCCGGCGTCGGCATCTACGGGTTCAACCCCGGCATGATGACGACCGACTTCCTGACCGACCTGGTCGTGGTCGCGGGGTTCGAGGGCCGGCTGAAGCAGGTCATGCCCGCGATCATCCGGATGTGGGCGAAGCCGCCCGAGATCCCCGCGCGGCGCGTGGCGTGGCTGGCCTCCGCCGCGACCGACGGCAAGACCGGGCTGGAGCTGCGCGAGATGAACGCGCTGGGCATGGCCGCGGGCGCGCTGCGCGAGGGGTGGGCGCGGCTGACGCGGCGACAGCCGGCCGGGCCAGAGGTAAAGCTGGCGTTGGTCCCGGCCGCGCTGCCGCTGCCCCCGCGCCACGGCGC
Organism: Chloroflexi bacterium ADurb.Bin325; assembly: GCA_002068935.1. GTDB lineage: Bacteria > Chloroflexota > Anaerolineae > CG2-30-64-16 > CG2-30-64-16 > MWBF01. The sequence continues at coordinate 8,627 of MWBF01000078.1, read as the reverse complement.
GGCCCTGGGCGAGAAGGAGTGACGGCCGCGCCGCTGGGAGATTGTCTGAAAAGCCCGAAACAGGCGGTTGAAACCACTGCCACATTTACGAAGTCTCCCTACGGAGACTTTAGGGCCTATCGAAAACCCGCTGAACGCCCGGCCTCACCCCCTCGGCTCCCCCTCTCCTGACCTTGGCGAGCCTTCGGCTCGCATGTCAGGAGAGGGGGATGGGGGGTGAGGTAAGCCGGAGCGGGTTTTCGGATAGATTCTTAATCGCCAGGGGACTTTTTAAACAATCTCTGAAATTCTGACCCCCGCGAGCTATCCGCGGCCCGCGGGGCAGAAGGTCATTCCGCCAGCCCTGCGATGAGCTGGCGCACGCGGTCGGGGTTCGTCTGCGCGATGGTGAACTCCGGCGGCCGGAGCACGCCGCCCATGTAGCAGCGCGTGTTGCGATAGGTCATCCGGCCCTCGCGCGTCGCGCGCAGCGACGCGTGCACTTCGCGCGGATGGCAGCCCGCGAGAATCTTGCCGATGTTGCGCTCGCTGATGCCCCCGCCCGGCATGATGATGACCCGATCGCCGGCCCGCGCCGTCAGCTCCGCCAGCAGATCCAGCCCCTCCAGCGCGGTCGCCTCCTGGCCGGAGGTCAAGATGCGCTCCACGCCCAGCTCGATGAGCGTCTCCAGCGCGGCAAAGGGATCGCGCGCCATGTCGAACGCCCGATGAAACGTCACGCTCAACGGCCGCGCCAGGCCCATCAGCTCGCGCGTGCGCGGCGCATCCACCGAGCCGTCGGGGTCGAGCAGGCCGATGACGACGCCGGCCGCGCCCAGCTCTTTGGCGCGCTGGATGTCGTGCGCCATCACGGCAAACTCAACATCTGAGTAGCAGAAGTCGCCCCCGCGCGGGCGGATCAGCACGTTGACCGGGATGCGCAGCTCCCGACACGCCAGCGCCACCGTGCCGTCGCTCGGCGTGATGCCGCCCTCCAGCAGGTCTGCGCACAGCTCGACGCGGCCCGCGCCGCCCGCCTGCGCGGCCAGCGCGGACTCGACCGAGTCCACACAGGCTTCCAACAGCACTTGCACCATATCACCCTCCTATCAGGACGCTCGATGGTCCCCAAAATTAAAACAACCGTGACCTCAATCGTCGGCCCGCCTGCCCGCCTCCAGCAGCAGCCGGCGCTGCGAGATCGCCCACAACGCGGCCGCAAATCCGACCCCCGCGGCCAGCCGCAGGCCGATCACGACGCCGCCGGGGACTTCGGCCAGGATGCCGCTGATGATCGGCCCGATGAACATGCCGCTGAACAGGGCCATGTTGTAGAGCGACACGTATTCCGTGCGTTCCTGGTCGGGCGTGAGCGCGACCAGGTTGCTGAACAGGGTCGTGTAAAGCGCGGAGATGAAGAACCCGGCCATCATGGCCCAGGGGATGAGCCACCAGATGGAGGGCGAGAGGGAGGTCAGCAGCGGATACAGGGCGTAGCCCGCGGGGGCCAGCGCCAGCGCCCACACGCGGCCGATCCGTCCTACCAGCCGCTGCATGGACAGCGCGCCCACCACGCCGGCCGCGGAGGCCGCGGTCACCAGGATGCTGATCTGGCCGTCCGTGGCCGCGAGCAGGCGCACCCAATACAGCGGGAGCAGCGGCGCAATCATGCCGATGACGACATGGCTCAGACAGGCGATCAGGAGGAAGGCGGCATATCCGGGCCGCTGCAACATGCGGCCCACGTCGCCGAGCAGCGCCTTCTCGCTGCGTCGCGGCGGCGGATCGACCACATGCAGCCGCCTCACGTACCAGAGGCTGACCAGCGAGGCTGCAAAGCCGATCAGGAAGATGGTCTGATAGTTCAGCGGGAAGGCCAGCCGTTGCAGGATGCGCCCTGCCGCGAGGGTGCTCAACGTGCTGGTGACGCCCAGCCCGGCCATGCGCCAGCCGACTACCTGCGTCGTGCGCTGCGGGGGCAGCATATCGGCCATCATCGCCAGGAAGCTCGTGTTCGAGGCAGCCAGCGGGAAGGCCTGCAGGACGATCAGCAGGACCGTGACCTCGGCCAGCGCGCGCGTGATGAAGAACGGGAGCAGCGCAATGGCCAGATAGAGCAGACGGTGGACGAGCAGGCTGTTGACCACCCAGCGCATGCGCCGTCCGTGAGCCGCCATCAGCCGGCCCGCGGGGAGCTGCCAGAGGATGCTGACCAGCGCCGCGCCATACGTCACCGCGCCGAGGAGGAGGCTGGATGCGCCCAGGCGGACGACGTAAACCTGGATCAGGTTTATGGTCGTGCCGACCAGCACGCCGTACCAGGTGATCTCGGCCACCAGGCGGCGGATGTTGGCGTCGGTCACATCTGTCGGCGATGCGGCCGCGGCCTGAAGCCGTCGCAGCACGAGGCCGTACAAGGCTATGTCCGCTCGACGAGCTCGATCAGGACGCCGTGGGCGCCCTTCGGGTGGATGAACGCGATCCGGCCATAGGCGCCCTGTTTGGGCGTCTCGTCGATGAGCTGTGCGCCCTTCGCCTTCAGATCGGCCAGCGTGGCCTCGATGTCATCGACCTCCAGGCAGATATGGTGCAGGCCCTCACCGCGCTTGGCCAGATAGCGGCCGATGCCCGACTCCGCGCTGAGCGGCTCCAACAATTCGATCTCGCTGTCGCCGGTCGGCAGGAACGCCATCTTGACGTCCTGTTCGGGCATCTCGCGCACATCCGTGACGGCCATGCCCAGCGCATCGCGATACACGCCCAGCGCGCGCTCCAGCTCCTCGACGACAATGGCAATATGGTCGATCTTCTTGATGCTCATGATCCCTCTCGCTGCCCTGAAGATGGCCGCCCCTTCGGCTTCAAGCCGCACCCTGAGCAGAGGCCGCCGCCGCAAATCTCGGAGCATCCTGAGCGGAGCCGCACGCAGTGCGGACGCAGTCGAAGGACGCGGCGCTAGTCCGGCCGGACGTACCACTCCTCGCGTTCGTGGTCGAAATCCGCGATCTGCGTGATGTCCAGCTTGACATACTTGCCCGTGCACTCCGCGGCCACCGCGCCGTCGGGCAGATAGATCTTCCCCTCGCCCTCGAACAGGCGCGAGCGGTCGTTCGTGATGCGCCCGACCGCGGTCAGCGGCGTGTCGAGCGGCACGGGCCTGAGGAAGCGCACGCTCAGCTCGGCCGTCACGCCCCAGATGACGTCGCCATACTTGATCATGATGGCCCGGCCGATGGTCTCGTCCAGCACGGCGGTGATGACGCCGCCGTGCATCCGGCCCGGATAGCCCTGATGGTGCTCCTCGCCGATGAACTTCGCCAGCAGCGCGCCGTCTTCCTGTTCGTAGAAGCGGACGTGGATGCCCGCGGGGTTGTGCTCCCCGCAGACGAAACACATCCGGCTCGTCGGTTGTTTGTTCATGTTTTTGCCACAGAGGTCACAGAGTTCTCAGAGTGTTGTTGAGAGACGAAACACATCCGGCTCGTCGGTTGTTTGTTCATGTTTTTGCCACAGAGATCACAGAGTTATCAGAGTGTTGTTGAGAGACGAAGCACATCTGGCCCGTCCATCCTCATAAAACTCGGTGTCCTCGGTGTCCTCGGTGGCAGACCTGTAGCAGCAAGCCTATGGTCGGTACTCGCCGAACACGCCGCGCAGGGTGTTGCAGATCTCGCCCAACGTCGCGTACGCGCTGACCGCCTCGATGAACAGCGGCATGAGCGGCGCGGACGGATCCTGCGCCGCGGCGCGGATGCGCGCCAGCGCGGCATCCACCGCGGCCTGGTCGCGGCCCGCGCGCACCTGCCGCAGCCGCGCCGCCTGCTCGGCCTGCACCGCCGCGTCGATCTTGAGCAGATCCGCCGGCGGCGCAGCCTGGCTGCGCTGGAACTTGTTTACGCCGACGACCACCTGCTGGCCGTCCTCCACCGCGCGCAGCGCGGCGTATGCGGCGTTCTGGATCTCGTTCTGGATGTAGCCCGCCTCGATGGCCTTGCGCGCGCCGCCCAGCGCATCGATGCGCTCGATATAGTCCAGCGCCCGGCGCTCCAGCTCGTCCGTGAGGGCCTCGACGTAGTACGAGCCGGCCAGCGGGTCCACCGTGTCCGCGACGCCGGACTCGTGGGCGATGATCTGCTGCGTGCGCAGCGCCACCTCGACCGCGGCCTCGCTCGGCAGGGCCAGCGCCTCGTCGCGCGAGTTGGTGTGGAGGCTCTGCGTGCCGCCCAGCACCGCGGCCAGCGCCTGGAGGGTGACGCGCACGACATTGTTCTCCGGCTGTTGCGCGGTCAGCGTCGAGCCGGCGGTCTGCGTGTGGAAGCGCAACTGCCAGCTCTTCGGGTCCTGCGCGGCGAACCGCTCGCGCATGATGTGGGCCCAGATGCGCCGCGCGGCGCGGAACTTGGCGACCTCCTCCAGGAGGTTGTTGTGCGCGTTGAAGAAGAAAGCCAGTTGCGGCCCGAAGTCGTCGATCTTCAGCCCGGCCTCCAGCGCGGCCCGGACGTACTCGATGGCGTTCGCCAGCGTGAAGGCGATCTCCTGCGCGGCCGTCGCGCCGGCCTCGCGGATGTGGTAGCCGGAGATGCTGATGGTGTTCCAGCGGGGCACGTGCGCGCCGCAGTAGGCGAACAGGTCGGTGATCAGCCGCATCGACGGCGCGGGCGGGAAGATATAGGTGCCGCGGGCGATGTATTCCTTGAGGATGTCGTTCTGCACCGTGCCGCGCAGCTCCGCCTCGGCGACGCCCTGCTTGCGCGCGACCGCGATGACCATCGCCAGCAGGATGCTCGCCGGCGCGTTGATGGTCATGCTGATCGAGACCTCGTCCAGCGGGATCTGATCCAGCAGCGTCTCCATATCGGCGAGCGACGAGATCGCCACGCCGACCTTGCCCACCTCGCCCAGGGCGAGCGGGTCATCCGCGTCGTAGCCGATCTGCGTGGGCAGGTCGAACGCCACGCTGAGGCCGGTCTGCCCGTGCGCCAGGAGATAGCGGTAGCGCTGGTTGCTCTCCGCCGCGCTGCCGAACCCGGCGTACTGGCGCATCGTCCAGAAGCGGCCGCGATACATCGTCGGCTGCACCCCGCGCGTGTAGGGATATTCGCCGGGCAGCCCCAGCTTCTCCTGATAATCCGCGTCGAGCGCGGGGCAGGCCGCCGCGGCCGCGTCGGGCGTGTAGACCCGCTCGACCGGGATGCCGGAGGAGGTCTCGAAGCGCGGCGCGCGCTCCGGCGTCCGCGCCAGGATCTTCGCAACCGCCTTCTGCTCCCAGGCGGCCTTGCGTTCTGCCAGTGTCGTCATGCGCTACCTCTTCCGTCCGCCTCGCGGCCCTCGTCCGGCGAGGCCCTGTATTTGCGCTCGAACAGCTCCGGGTCATACGGCGCGCGGCGGTTGGGACATTCCTCGCGCGGGCAGAGCTGGCACGAGGCAAAGGTCTCCTCGGTGGCATAAAAGATGCCGGAGACCGACTTGGCCGGCGTCATCAACAGGCTGGGCGTCAGCTCGACGCCGATCTCGCCCGTGACATCGCCGACCAGGGCGAGCAGGGGCCGCTGCTGGCTGAGGGGCCAGTCGCCGAGCGAGCCGGGGTTCATGCGCGCCAACTGCGGCACGCCATATGTCTCGCACAGATAGGCCTCGAGCGCGGCGGACGCGCTGCCCAGCACGGCCTCGTTGATGGCGTCGGCGTAGAAGCGCGCCAGCATATCTTCCTGCTCCTGCGCCCAGGCGTCCAATTCGCGGCCGGCGGTGCAGAAGTAGGCAAAGACGCGCTGTAGCCCGTCGAGGTTCACGCGCAACACACGGCTGGTGAAGCGGATGCCGTCGATGACGACGGCATCCGGCTCCTGTGCATCGATGAAACCGATCCGACACATGGCCTTGGGCCGGGCGATGCTGCGGGCCTCCGCGATGAGGTCCAGCACCTCCGTCTCGACCCGCGAGCCCGGCCTGACGCGCATCCGCGCCAGCGTGGCGTCGGCGTCGATCTGGAACGGCAATGGATTGAGGACGGTTGCGTCCACCTGTGCACCTCAGAATCGCAAATGACCGGCACAGCGCGTGCCGGTCAGGCTCAGAATAGCCGAGGACGCTCCGCGCGTCCATGACGTGGGTCAGCCTGTCAGTCCGCTGGCTTGGTCCCGAACACGATGTCCCACAGGGGCGAGCTGACCCCGAAGCGCTGCTGCGGCGTCTTGAAGTGATGCATCATGTGATAGCGCTTCAGATACTTCATCGCGCCGCTCCGGATCGGCCAGTGATGCGTGGCGTAGTGGATCAGGTCATAGGTCAGATAGCCCAGCGCGAATGCGCCGAACACCGGCGCGACCCACTGGCTCGCCTTGAACAGCACCCCGAAGACCAGATAGAACAGCCCGTAGAAGAGCGCGGCCAGCGGGATGCTCACCACCGGCGGCATGACCAGCCGGGTCTTCAACTGCGGCTGGACATGATGGACGCCGTGGAACATGAACCAGAAGTTTGCCAGCCGCTCCGACTTCGGGTCGAAGTGAAACAGAAAGCGGTGGAGGAGATACTCGGTCAGCGTCCAGAACAGCAGGCCGAGGAACACGCCCACGGGGATATGCACCCACGATTGGCCCGGCGTCAGGGTCACGATGGAGCGGACGAGGAAGTAGATGATGACCGGCGCCCAGATGATCGTGACGACCAACGGCGTGATGTGCGTGAAGAACTCCAGAAAGTCCGATTTGAACAATCGGATCGGGACATCGCTGTGGTTGATGTCGAGGGTGTTTGCAGTCTTTGCCATACTGCCTCCTGAGGTTGCTGGCTGCTTGGTGTCGAGCCGAGAACCTGTTGGGGCCTGCCTCACCTCCCGTCCCCCTCTCCTGACGTTGGGCGAACCTTCGGTTCGCATGTCAGGAGAGGAGGAGCCGAGTGGGTTCGGCCGCTCAGCGCTTTTCGGACAGGTTCTTACTTCAGCGTCATCAGCACCTGGCCCTGGTTCACCTGCGCGCCAGGGTCGATGCGCACCTCATGTATTATACCCGCGCGCGGCGCGCGCAGCTCATTCTCCATCTTCATCGCCTCCAGGATGACCAGCGTCTCGCCCTCGCCGACCTCCTGCCCGGCGCTGACCGCGACCTTGACCACCAGGCCCGGGATCGGCGCCTTGATGGGCAGCTCGCCATCCGGCGCGCGCAGGCTGCGGTCGGCCAGCGCCAGCCGCCGCGAGCGTTCGTCCTGGACCTTGACGAGATAGCGCAGGCCCGACACCATGACGCCGTAGGTGTTGCGCGGCTCCTGTTCGGGGTCCAGCACGATCTCGTACGAGGCGTTGTCGATGAGCAGCGAGTAGAGGTGCTGGCCGCCGACCAGCCGCATGTTCGTCGTCATCTGCTGGCCGTCCACGGTGATGCGGCCCTGGTGGTCGATGTCGATCTCGTAGGTCTGGTCGTTCACGGTCGTGTAGTATTTCATCGGTCGCTCCGGGCTTGCAGCCGGACGCTGAAGCGCCTGCTACAAACGAATAATCTTGGCGTCTATCCAAAAATTGCTGAGCGCCCGGCCTCACCCCCTCTGCTCCCCCTCTCCTGACCTGCGGGTCAGGAGAGGGGGATGGGGGGTGAGGTAAGCCCTGCGCTTTTCGGGTAGGTTTTTAACTGCCGCTGCGCATGCGCTCGGTGCGCGGGCGGACGGAGAGCTTCCAGAAGGACTGGCGCACGCCGCTGTCGTCGCTGGGGGTGCGCGAGGAGAGGATGACCGCCTGCTGTCCCTTCTCGTGCTCCACCAGCGCGGCCGCAATCGCCGCGACCTGCGCCAGGCTGCGGCTGGGCGCGGCCGCCATCTTGAAGCCGTCCGGCCCATCCACAAAGCTCGTGTCGAACTGCCCGCCCTGGAAACGCGTGCTGTCCATCACCCGCTGGTGGAAGGGGATCGTCGTGTGGATGCCGCCGACGCGGTACTCGTCCAGCGCGCGGCGCATCCGCAGGATCGCCTCGGGCCGCGTCTCGCCCCAGACGACGAGCTTCGCCAGCAGCGGGTCGTAGTAGAGGCTGACCTCCCAGCCCGCATAGATGCCGCTCTCCAGCCGCACGCCCGGCCCCGTCGGCTCCAGCAGGCTCGTGATCTTGCCCGCCTCCGGCAGGAAGTTGTTGTACGGGTTCTCCGCGCTGATCCGACACTCGATCGCCGCGCCCTTGAACGTGATGTCGTCCTGCGTCCAGCGCAGCCGCCGGCCCGCGGCCAGGGCTAACTGCTCCTTGACGATGTCCACGCCCGTCACCAGCTCGGTGACGGGGTGCTCGACCTGTAGCCGCGTGTTCATCTCGAGGAAGTAGAAGTTGCCGGCGCGATCCAGCAGGAACTCCACGGTGCCGGCGTTGCTGTAGCCGACCGCCTGCGCCGCGCGGACCGCGATCTCGCCCATCTGGCCGCGCAGCTCCGGCGTGACCGCGACGGACGGCGCCTCCTCGATCAGCTTCTGGTGGCGGCGCTGGATGGAGCACTCGCGCTCGCCCAGATGGATGCAGTTGCCGAAGCTGTCCGCGAGCACCTGGATCTCGATGTGGCGGGCGCGGGTGATGAGCTTCTCCAGATAGACGTTGTCGTCCCCGAACGCGTTCTTGGCCTCGCGGCGGGCCGCGGCCAGCGCACGGGGGAGCTCGGCCGGCTCCACGACCGTGCGC
>MWBF01000077.1 GCA_002068935.1 Chloroflexi bacterium ADurb.Bin325 | reverse complement strand
AGACGGTGCGGGTCAGGTCCGAGCAGTAGCCGTCCACCTTCGCGCCCATGTCAATCACAATGGGTTCGCCCGCCACAAGCGGCGCATCGCTGGCGCGCGCGTGGGGCCGCGCCCCGTTCAACCCGCATGCCACTATTATATCAAAAGCTGGGGCTTCTGCGCCATGTGCGCGCATGTAGCTTTCGATGCTCCAGGCCAGCTCGCGCTCGGTCATGCCCGGCCGCGCCTGCGCCAGCGCGGCGGCCAGCGCCTCATCGCCCAGCGCGATCGCCCGCCGCATCGCGGCCAGCTCCGCGGCGTCCTTGCGGCTGCGCAGCTCCATCACCAGCCCCTTCGTCGGAACCCATTCGATGTCGGGCGCCGCGGCCGAAAGGGTCTGGTAGTCGGCGTATGTCAGATGATCCGCCTCGAACGCCAGCCGATGCGCGCCCGCCGCGGCCAGCATCTCCAGCAGCGCCGCGGCCAGCGTCGTCGTGGCCTTGACCAGCTCGTAGCCGGGGCTTTGCAAGCGCACCTGCTCCCAGTAGCGGAAGTCGGTGGCGAGCAGCGGCGCGCGCGCCGCGTCCGCCGGGATCAGCAGCCAGCCCGCCGAGCCGGTGAACCCGCTCAGGTATGCGCGGTTCTCCGGCTGGCCGACCAGCAGGGCGTCGGCCCCGGCCGCGGCCAGGGCTGCGCGCAGCCCCGTCAAACGATTGAGCACAGCAGAATCCTGCATCCTCCTCACCCCTTCCTGGCGCGCGGGTGCGCGTTGAGCACCGCGTCGCGCAACTGCGACTGGCTGACCTGGGTATAGATCTGCGTCGTGCCGACCTGCTCGTGGCCCAACAGCTCCTGGACGGAGCGCAGATCCGCGCCGCCGTCTAGCAGGTGGGTCGCAAAGCTGTGGCGCAGCATGTGCGGCGTCACCCGGCGCGTGATGCCCGCGGCCCGCGCATATGCGGGCAGGCTGCGCGTGAACATGCTGATCGACAGGCGCTGTCCGAAACGGTTGAGAAACAGGGCCGTGGGCCGCAGGCTGATCCACGCGCCGTCCTTGCCCGCGCGGCCGCCGTAGCGCGCGGCCTGGGCCAGCAACTGCGGCCGGCCATCCTCCATATAGGCGCGCAGCGCGGCCACGGCCGGCGCGCCCATCAGCGCAATGCGCTCCTTTGCGCCCTTGCCCGTCACGCGCACCTGCGCCCGCGCCAGATCCACGTCCTCGACATCCAGGCCCAGCAGCTCGCTGACGCGCAGGCCGCTGGCGTACAGCAGTTCGAGCATGGCCCGATCCCGCTGGCCCTGGGGAGAGGCCGCGGCCGGCGCAGCCAGCAGCGCGGCCGCCTCCTCGCGGCTCAACGGCCGCGGGAGGCGCTGGGGCAGCCTGGGCGCGGAGATGGCCTCGACCGGGTTGGCCTGCGCCTGTCCCTGGCGCTTCAAATAGCGGTAGAACGAGCGCAGCTCCGACACGCGGCGCACGATGCTGGCCTTGGCATACCCCTGCGCATGGAGCGCGGCCAGCCAGCTCCGCAGCAGCGCGGGCGTCACCTGCTCCCACGCGGCGACGCCCTTCGCCTGCGCAAAGGCCATGAACTGGCCGATCTCGCGGCGATAGTTCGCCACCGTATGCGGCGAGGCGTTCCGCTCCGCCGTCAGGTGCTTGATATAAGCATCCAGCGCAGCCTGCATTGGGTCTACCGGTTAAATCGAACCTGTCCGAAAATTGCTCCGGCCTGCCTCACCCCCTCGGCTCCCCCTCTCCTGACCCTGGGCGAGCCTTCGGCTCGCACGTCAGGAGAGGGGGATGGGGGGTGAGGTCGTCGGACAGACGCTAATGTGAGGCCTGTCCGGAATTGTCCCCGGCCTTCACGTTGGGCTGAGCATGGGGCTGCTTCTCCGGCGCAGCCTCGATGATGGGCGATCGCTTGCCGCAGACGGTGCATTCGGCGGTGTTCTTTGCGGCCTGGACGAGCAGCCCGCCGCAGAAGGGACACTTCTCCGGCAGCGGCCGCTTCCACGAGCTGAAGTCGCACTTCGGGTAGTTGCTACAGCCGTAGAACACACGGCCGCCCCGCGTGCGGCGCTGAACCAGCTCGCCGCCGTCCTTCGGGCACGCCACGCCGAGCTTCACGACCAGCGGCTGCGTATAGCGACAGGTCGGATAGTTGCTACAGCCGATGAACCGGCCAAAGCGCCCCTGCTTCAGGAGCAGCTCGCCGCCGCACTCCGGGCACGGCTCGCCGATCTTCTCCGGCTCCAGCGCGACCTTCTCCATATTGCGCTCGGCGTCGGCCAACTGCGGGCCGAAGAAGGCGTAGAAGTCGCGCAGGACCGGCGTCATGGCCTCCTCCCCGCGCGAGATGCCGTCGAGGTGCTCCTCCATCTCCGCGGTGAAGCCCACGTTGAACACCCGGTCGAAGTGTTTGACCAGCAGATCGTTGACCGTGAACCCCAGCTCCGTCGGCGCAAGCTTGCGCTCCGACCGCTCGACATAGCCGCGCTCCAGGATCGTCGAGATGATGGCCGCATAGGTGCTGGGCCGGCCGATGCCGTACTCCTCCAGCGCCTTGACCAGGGAGGCCTCCGTGTAGCGCGGCGGCGGCTGGGTGAAGTGCTGCTCCGGCAGCAGTTGAAGCAGATCGAGATCCTCGCCCTGCACGAGCGTGCGCGGGATGGCGCCGGAGGCCGGCCGACCGGCCCCGTTCTCGCCGTTCTCGTTATCGGATGCTGCATCGCGGCCGTTATCGCGCTCCGCGGGGCCGTTCAGCGCGCCGTTCGCGGCGGCCCTGCCGTTGTCATCCCCCGCGCCGCCCTCGGCCGGGCCCGCCGCGCCGCCGCTGTAGACGGCCAGCCAGCCGGGAAACCGCACGGTCGAGCCGCTGGCGCGGAACAGATAGGGCCGGGGCTTCTCCGCGGGCCGGCCCGCCTCCACGTCCAGCGTCACCGTGTCGTAGATCGCGGCCGCCATCTGGCTCGCCATGAAGCGCCGCCAGATCAGGTCGTACAGGCGGTATTGCTCCGCGGTGAGCCGGTCGCGCAGCTCCGCGGGCGCGCGGCCCGCGGAGGTGGGGCGGATCGCCTCGTGCGCTTCCTGGGCGTTCTTCGCCCGCGCCTTGTAGACGTTCGGCTCCGCCGGCGCGTATTCGGGCCCGAACTGCTGCACGATCAGGCTGCGCGCCTCGGCCTGGGCCTCCTGCGCGACGTTGACGCTGTCGGTGCGCATGTAGGTGATGAGGCCCACCGGCCCGCCGCCCTCGCCGATGTCGATGCCCTCGTAGAGATCCTGGGCCACGCGCATGGTGCGCGCGGCGGTCATGCCCAGCTTTGCAGCCGCATCCTGTTGCAGCGTGCTCGTCGTGAACGGCGGATAGGGCCGGCGCTTGCGCTCGCCCAGCCTGATGTTGGCGACGCTGTAGGCCGCGCCCTCCAGCTCCGCGGCGATCGCCAGCGTGTCAGCGCGGTTCTTGAGATCGGCCTCCTGCCCGCGGATGCGCACCAACCGCGCGAGAAAGCTGGGCCGCGGCTCCTGCCCGCGCGTGGCCTGCTGCGCCAGCTCCGCGTCCAGCGACCAGTACTCGACCGGCATGAACGCCGTGATCTCGCGCTCGCGCTCGACGATCAGTCGCAGCGCGACCGACTGCACGCGGCCGGCGGAGAGCCGGCTCTTGACCCGATCCCACAGCAGCGGGCTGATCTGATAGCCGACCAGCCGATCCAGGATGCGCCGCGCCTGCTGCGCATCCACCAGGCGCATATCGATGTCGCGCGCATGGTCGAACGCATCGGCCACCGCGTTGCGTGTGATCTCGTGGAAGACGACCCGCCGTGCACGCTCCGGCGGGATCTCCGCGGCCTGCAACACGTGCCAGGCGATTGCCTCGCCCTCGCGATCGGGGTCGGTCGCCAGATAGACCTGCCCGGCCGTCGCGGCCGCGCTCTTCAGCTCCTTGACGATCTGCTTCTTGTCGTCGGGCACGCGGTATTTGGGCGCAAAATCGTGCTCCAGATCCACCGAGAGCTGCGAGCGCAGCAGATCGCGGACGTGGCCGACCGACGCCCGCACCTCGTAGCCGGGACCGAGGAAGCGGCCCACCGTGCGCGCCTTTGCGGGCGACTCCACGATGACCAGCTTTGCGCCGGGCCGCATCGCGCGGCCCGCGGAACGCGCCGCTGGCCGCGCCGCGCCCTTGCCCTTCGCTCCCGCGGCGGATTTGCCCCGCGCGGCCGCGGGCTTGCGGGCCGCGGCCCTGCCCTTTGCCGCGGCCGCCCCGCCGCGTGCGTTCGTCGGCTGGGCCGCGGGCTTCGGCAGATTCGCGTGATCGGCCGTCGCGCCGATGCGGAACAGCCGCGTGCCGCACTCTGGGCAGACGCCCTCCGCGGCCGGCCGGCCGTTCGCCATGAAGATCGCCCGGCCCTGGGCCAGCGGGCGCATGGTCTTGCAGCGCACGCAATAGGCCTCAACCGGCTGCGTCAGGGGCGCGGCTGCGGTTGCGCCGGATGCCTCCTCAGGCTGCTTCGACGCCGTTTGGCCCGCCTCCTGGGCGGACTTGCGGCCGGGCTTTGCGCGCGACGAAGCGCCGGCCGTCGGCCGCTCGGCAGCCTCGGGCTTCGGCAGCCCCGCGTGCGCGGGCGTGTTTCCGATGCGCGTCAGCGCGGTCCCGCACTCCGGACAGACGCCGCGCGTCGCGGGCCGGCCGTTGGCGAGATAGATGGGCCGCGCGTCCTGCATCGGACGGGTGGCCTTGCAACGGACGCAGTATGCGTCCAACGAACCCTCACTCATGCTTATGACAACACCGTTACAGATAACGATCCCTGCCCGTCTCAGCAAGACGGGCGACCACGGCCTTCACGTCCTGGGCGCGGCTGCGCGGGCAGATGAGCAGCGCGTCGGGCGTATCCACGACGATCAGGTCGTCCACGCCGATCAGGGCGACGAGCCGCTCGTCGCTGCGCACATAGCAGCCGCGCGCATCGAGCGCGAGGAGCTCGCCGACCGCGCTGTTGCCTGCCGCGTCGCCGGGCAGCGCATCGGCCACCGCCTGCCAGCTTCCGATATCGACCCACCCCATGCTCACCGGGATGACCGAGACGTTCTGCGCGCGCTCCATGATGCCGTAGTCGATGGAGATGCGCCGCACGTTGGGCCACTCCTCGGCCAGCACGCGGTCGGCCTCCGTCGTGCCGAGGCTCTCGCCGATGCGCGACAAAGCCCGGTGCGATTCGGGCATCTGGATCGCAAACTCGCGCAGCAGCCGCGTCGCCTGCCAGATGAACATGCCGCTGTTCCAGACGTGGCGGCCATCCTCGAGCAGCCGCGCGGCGCGCTCCGGCGCGGGCTTCTCCACGAAGGCGGCCGCGGCGTAGACGCGGAAGCCGTCCACGATCTCCTGCGCCTCGCCCAGCTCGATGTAGCCGAAGCGCGGGTCGGCCCACGTGGGCTGGATGCCGAGCGTCACGATCGCGCCCTGGCCGGCGACCTGCGCGGCGGCCGCGAGGCTGTCCCGGAAGTGCTCGGTGTCCGCGATATAATGATCCGCGGCCAGCGTCGCCATCACCGCGTCCGGGTCGCGGCGCATCACGTGGACCGCGGCAAGGCCGACCGCCGGGCTGGAATCGCGGCCGCTCGGCTCGATGATGAAATTCTCAGGCGGCAGGGCCGGCGCCTGCGGCCGCAGCAGCTCGGTGATCTGCGGGTTTGCGATCACCAGGATGCGCTCCGGCGGGATCAGCGGGGCCAGCCGGTCGACGGTGTGCTGAAAAGTCGTGCGATCGCCCAGCAGCTTCAGCGCTTGCTTGGGCCGGTTCTGGCGGCTGAACGGCCACAGCCGTGTGCCCGATCCGCCTGCCATGATCACCGCATACAGCATATCTTCCTCCGCGCTTGCGTTCAAGTGGTTCGATAGATCGGCCCTGCATCGTGGGCTCGGACATAGGTCATGCCGCCGGCCTGGCGCACCAGCCCCTTCAGCTCCATGAGGGCCAGCGTGCCCGTGACCGTGGCGATCGGCAGCCCGGTGCTGCGGCTCACCTCGTCCACGTGGATCGGCTCCTCGCCGAGCTGATCCAGCAGTCGCGCCTCGATCTCGTCGGTCGGAAAGAGCATCTGCGTGGCGACCTGCTGCGGGACGGCCTTCAGATTGAGCGCCTCCAGCACATCCTCTGCCGACGTGATGGGCGTCGCGCCGTCGCGGATCAGCCGGTTCGTGCCCTGGCTGTTGCGCGCAAAGATGCTGCCCGGCACCGCAAAGACATCGCGGCCCTGCTCCGCGGCAAAGCGCGCGGTGATCAGCGCGCCGCTCTGCTCGCCGGCCTCGATGACGATGACGCCCCGGCTCAGCCCGCTGATGATGCGGTTGCGCGGGGGAAAGTTGCTGGCCTCCGGCTGCGTGCCCGGCGCATACTCGCTGAGCAGCGCGCCGTTGGCGACGACGTCCTGCGCCAGCTTGCGGTTGTCGGAGGGGTAGATCACATCCACCGACGAGCCCAGCACCGCGAGCGTGCGACCGCCCGCATCCAGGGCCGCGCGGTGCGCCTGCGCATCGATGCCGCGCGCCAGGCCGCTGATGATCGTCGCGCCGGCCGCGGCCAGGTCGCCGGCCAGCCGCCGCGCGACCTCCAGCCCGTAGACCGAGGCCCCGCGCGTGCCGACGATGGCCACCGCCCAGTCATCCTCCGGCTTGAGCTCCCCGCGCAGATACAGCACGAACGGCGGGTCGTAGATGGTCAACAGCCGCTGCGGGTAGGCCGGATCGTCCCAGGTGAGCACGCGCATGCCGGCGCGCTGCACGCGGGCCAGCTCCGCGGCCAGATCCAGCCGCTCGCGCGCGGCCAGCAGGGCCGCCAACGAGCGCCGGTCAAGCCCGGCGTCGCGCAGGACGCTCTCCGGCGCGGCCCAGGCGGCCTCGACCGAGCCGCAAACATCGATCAGCGCGCGGAGGCGCGCCGGCCCGATGCCGCGCACCCGGTTGAACCCGATCCAATATGCCAAAGGCTCCACGCAACGTCCTCCTCGACCCGGGCCCCCGACCGGGATCGCCGGCCCTGAACCGGTTGCCAGCATATACGATGGATTTTGTTTTGTCAACACTTGCACAGATGTTCAAGCTGTGCGATAAACTGGCTGTGCTATAATGCGTCCCGTCCGCGGCCGCCGCGGCGGCCGCGCCCCCTCACAGCAAAGGAGCATCGTATGGCAGACAAAGTACGCATCGGGCTGATCGGCGTGGGGCAGATCGGCAAGGTCCACCTGCAACGTTATCGGGAGGTCGCCGAGGCCGAGGTCGTGGCGGTGGCCGACCTGCGCCAGGACGAGGCGAAGCGCGTGGCCCACGAGCACGGGATCCCCGCGGTCTACACCGACTATCGCGACCTGCTGGCGCGCGACGACATCCAGTCCGTCGATGTCGCGCTCCACAACCGCCTGCACGCGCCGGTCACCATCGCGGCGCTGGAGGCGGGCAAGAACGTCTACTGCGAGAAGCCTATCTCCTGGTGCTATGCCGAGGCCAGGGCCATGGTCGAGGCCGCGCAGCAGCACGGCCGGATGCTGCACGTCCAGCTCAACACGATCTACACGCCGGAGGCGCGCGCGGCCAAACGCCTGATCCGCGACGGCCAGCTCGGCGAGATATATTATGCCAAGTCCAGTCACTACCGCCGCCGCGGCCGGCCCTGGGTGGACGGCTACGGCACGCCCGCGTTCGTGCAGCGCGAGGCCGCGGGCGGCGGCGCGCTGGTGGACATGGCGGTCTACCACATCTCGCGGATGCTGTGGCTGCTCGATAACCCCGCGGTGCAGAGCGTATCGGGCAACACCTACCAGAGGCTCGACAACATGTACGAGGAGCGCCGCGCCAGCGGCAACTACAACGTCGAGGAGCTGGGGATGGGCCTCGTGCGGCTGGCCGGCAACATCACCTATTTCATGGAGGAGGCGTGGGCGATCCAGGCGGATCAGGCCGACGCCGATTACGTGTTCGGCTCGCACGCCGGCCTGCGCGTCGAGCCGTTGCGCTACTTCTCGACGCTCTCCGACATCGAGATGGACGCGACCTTCGACGTCGCGCAGGCCGACTGGCGCTGGCATCAGTGCAACCCACTGGAGGCCGGCTACGATCACTCGCAGCGCCACTGGGTCTGGGCCCAGTTGGGCCGCGTCCCACTGATCGACACCGCGGGCCTGGCGCTCAAGACCGCGCTCATCACCGAGGGCATCTATCTGTCCGCGCACCTGGGCCGCGAGGTCACCGCAGATGAAATCGCAGCCGCGACGCCGGAATATCGCGCTGCGGCACAACCCAACACATAGGAGGAAGGCATGATTCCGGTTGGTCTACAGCTTTATTCGATCCGCGAGGACTGCGCGCGCGATCTGCCCCGCACGTTGGAGGCGGTGGCGCAGATGGGTTACGCCGGCGTGGAGTTTGCGGGCTACTACGGCTACGGGGCCAAAGAGCTGCGCGGCCTGCTCGACGGCGTGGGGCTCAAGTGCTGCGGCACGCACATCGGGCTGAACACCCTGCTGGGCGACGAGCTGCCGCGCACCGTCGAGTTCAACCAGGTGCTCGGCAACGAGTACCTCATCGTGCCCGGGCTGGAGGAGGCGCGGCGCAGCTCGCGCGCGGCCTGGCTCGACACCGCGCAGATCTTCGACGAGATCGCCGAGCGCCTGCAACCGTTCGGAATGCGCACGGGGTATCACAACCACTGGGTCGAGTTCCAGCCGATGGACGGCGAGCTGCCCTGGGACACCTTCTTCGGCAACACCCGCCGCGATGTCATCATGCAGCTCGACATCGGCAACGCGCTCCACGGCGGCGGCGACCCCATCCCCTACATCGCGCGCTACCCCGGCCGCGCCATCACCGTGCACCTCAAGGAGCACTCGGCCACGGACTCGACCGCGCTGATCGGCGAGGGGGATGTGCCGTGGCAGCGGGTGTTCGACCTGTGCGAGAGCGAGGGCAAGACCGAGTGGTACATCGTCGAGCAGGAGAGCTATAAGTACCCGCCGCTGGAGGTGGTGGCCCGCTGCCTGGACCACCTGCGCGGCATGGGCAAGGCGTAGCGCAGCCTCACCCCCTTTGTCCCCCTCTCCTGACCTGCGGATCAGGAGAGGGGGATGAGGGTCAAGTCGGAGCGGGCTTCGGATGGGCGTTTATTTCCGGTGTCACGCGGGTCGTAGACCGGACGGTTCATCGGCCGCGTCCGCAGCGTCCCGGCCAGCGCCTGGCGAACCCGCGTAACAGCCAACTGCTCGCCGCCCGTTATTCGGCGGACCGCCCGGCCAGGCTTCGACCGGGCAGTCCGGGATCATCGCTTCGATTCCGCCGGCATAGCGAGGCGACGCTGACTACCGCCGTTCGAGCGAGCCATCGGGCCGCGCCGGCTGCGTCTTCGCATGATGTACCGGCGCGCCGTGCGCCACATCGCCGAACCCCTGGCGGCCGGCGTTCGCGGCCTCCTCCTCGAACTGCTGCAAGTCGGGCGGAACCGTGTTGCCGTACTGCGGGGGCAACTGGCGGAACGGCCCCCCGAACAACCAGCGGACAAATCGTCTGGGCCAACTCACATTCGACTCGCTCATGACACACCTCCTGCTACACTGCCTTGACTATACACCCCGACACCGGCCCCGTCAAGGAGTGTGCATTGCACTCATGAATTCCTGATACCAACGCGTGCAGAGGCATCCTGAGCGGAGGCCGTCGCTTGCCAGGCCTTGCCTGGCTGCGGCGGACGCAGTCAAAGGACGCCTCCGCATATTGGATGAAGCGGCATCCTTCGACTGGCCCTGCGCCGTCAGCAGCGCCGAGCTGCCCACCCGCTCAGGATGCCTAATCGCTCGCGCCCGTCTGGAAGCGGTGCATTGCACTCGCACGCCTGTTTGACACCCGGCGAGACTGCCGCTATACTCTTATCAACTCCCTGTGTTCTTTTGCACATTCACCCCTGGCGTTTTCGCCTCCAACGCAGCCGGGCGCACCTGGCTGCGCCATCCTGAGCGGCCGCAAGGCGCGCTACCGCACGCCGCGGCCCGGCTCCGCCGCTGTCGGAGACCGGCGCGCGCCCTCTGGCCGCCATCATACAGTGAAAGGAGCATGCTATGACACAACGCATCGTCCTCATCGGCGCGGGCAGCGCCCAGTTCGGCACCAGCACGATCGGCGACATCCTCCAGAGCAAGGCGCTCGAAGGCAGCGAGATCGTGCTCCACGATATCAACCCGGTCACGCTGGCCGCGATGGAGCAGGAGGCGCGCGCGTTCATCGAAGGCGCAGGGCTGCCCTTCACCGTCTCAGCGACGACGGATCGGCCCGCCGCGCTGCGCGGGGCTGGCTTCGTGGTCATCTCGATCGAGGTCGGCAACCGCTTCGAGCTGTGGGAGCAGGACTGGCGCATCCCCCAGCAGTACGGTATCTTGCAGGTCTACGGCGAGAACGGTGGGCCGGGCGGGCTGTTCCATGCGCTGCGGATCACGCCGCCGATCCTGGAGATCTGCGCGGACATCATGCGCTTCTGCCCGGACGCCTACGTCGCCAACTTCAGCAACCCGATGAGCCGCATCTGCACGACGGTCACACGGGCCTTCCCCGACCTGAAGTTCTTCGGCCTATGCCACGAGATCTCCTCGCTGCCGCAGTTCCTGCCCCACATCCTGGGCGTGCCCTACGAGGCGCTGGAGGTGCGCGCGGGCGGCCTCAACCACTTCAGCGTCGTGACGTCGGCGCGCTACAAGGAGACCGGGGCCGACGCATACCCCGACATCCGCGCCCGCGCGCCGCTGTTCTTCGGCAACATGCCGTCGATGGATGCGGTCTACAAGTACGTCAAGGAGACGGGCCGCTGGCCGGAAGGCGCGCAGGAGCTCGCCAACCTGCCGACCGAGGCCTGGCCGGAGCGCCGCGTGTTCCAGGTCATCCTGGAGAAGTTCGGCCTGATGCCGATCACGAGCGACAGCCACTTCGGGGAGTACATCCAGTGGGCCTACGACGTCACCGACCACAAGGGCATCCTCGACTTCTACCGCTTCTATAAGATGTACCTGTCCACGCTGGAGCCGAAGATCGAGCTGCGGCTGAAGGAGCGGATCGTGCCGATCATCGAGGGAATCATCACCGACTCGGGCTACGAGGAAGCGGCCGTCAACATACCGAACAAGGGGCTGATCGCCGGCCTGCCCGAATGGCTGGTCGTCGAAGCGCCGGCCACGGTCGATAAGGACGGGCTGCACGGCGTCTCGTTGGGCGCGCTGCCGCGCGGCTTCACCGGCCTGCTGCTGAACCAGGCCGCGGTGCACGACCTCACGGCAGAGGCCATCATCCACAAATCCAAGGCGGCCGCGCTGCAAGCCCTGCTGGTCGACCCGGTCGTCAACCGGTATCACGGCATGGAGGAGATGCTCGACACGATGATCGCCTACCAGGAACGGTGGCTGGGCTATCTCCAGTAGCAGAAAGGAAGGCTCCGATGAAATCGAACGAAAGCTCGACCGACCGCATCATCCGCGCCATCGCCGGCGTTGTGCTGTTGCTCATCGCCCTGCTCACCGTGACCAACATCGTGCTCAAGGTGATCCTGATCATCATCGCGGCCGTGGCGTTGATAACGGCTGCCACGGGCTTCTGCCTGATCTATCGGCTCCTGAACATCTCGACGAGGCGTTGAGCCGCGCCCATGACCGACGCGCCGACCGGATGCACGTCCGTACATCCGGTCGGCTGACGCGCCCTGTCCCCGGCCGCGCGGCCGGTCAGATGACCTCCTCCGCGGCCTCAGCGAAGGCCAGCACGTTCGCCAGCGGCGCAAAGTCGATGTCGTAGGCCGGGCAGAGCAGCAGCCCCTCGGGGCCGAGCGTGCGCGCCCGCAGCCGCACCTCCGCGCGGATGTCGTCCGGCGTACCATGATCCCACAGCGCGGCCGTCCCGACCGTGCCCCACAGCGCCAGCCGGTCGCCGAACTCGCGCTTGATCGCCAGCGCATCCATGCAGTCGGGCTGGATCGGGTTGATGACATCCACGCCGATCTCGATCAGGTCGGGGATGATCAGCGAGAAGTCGCCGTCCGAGTGATAGAAGACCAGCAGCTCCGGCGCAGCCGACCGCGCGGCGCGGATGACCTCGGCCAGCCGCGGCTTGAAGAAGGTGCGCCAGGTCTCCGGGGCGATGATCATGCCGGTCGGCATGGCCACGTCATCGTCCAGCAGCAGGATGTCCACCCCGCCGCGGGCCAGGATCATGGCGCTGTGCAGGGTCAGGGCGCCGAGCTGATCCAGCAGATAGTGCGCCAGCGCGGGCCGCAGGCGCAGATCCTCCAGAAACGTGGAGAAGCCGCGCAGCCGGTACGCGCCCTCGAACAGCTCCCCGCCCAGGTGCGGCGGCGCTCCGGCCACGGCCCAGCC
>MWBF01000076.1 GCA_002068935.1 Chloroflexi bacterium ADurb.Bin325 | reverse complement strand
TTTCTTGCCGGCCTTCTGCTTCTCGAGCAGCTTGCGCTTGCGCGTGATGTCGCCCCCGTAGCACTTGGCCGTCACGTCCTTGCGCAGGGGGCTGACCGTCTCGCGGGCGATGATCTGGCCGCCGATGGCCGCCTGAATGGCCACGCGGAACAGCTGGCGCGGGATGACCTCCTTCATCTTCTCGCACAGCGCACGGCCCCGGCGGTAGGCGTAGTCC
Source organism: Chloroflexi bacterium ADurb.Bin325 (assembly GCA_002068935.1). Taxonomy (GTDB): domain Bacteria; phylum Chloroflexota; class Anaerolineae; order CG2-30-64-16; family CG2-30-64-16; genus MWBF01. The sequence goes on along the minus strand of MWBF01000076.1, from coordinate 12,170 downwards.
TTGTGAACGATCACCGACAGCGCGTCCACCACCTCGCCGTTGACCAGCATGTCGAGCCGGACCATCGGCGCCTCGCGGTACCCGGCCGGCGAGTAGTCGAACGAGGCGTATCCCTGGGACAGGGATTTGAGCCGGATCACCTGCCTGGCTGACGGTTCGGCACTGGCTGACGCCCGCCGCAGGGCCAGCTTGACCCGCGCGTGCAATACATCGAAGTCGAAGGGTTTGGTTACATAATCGTCCGCGCCCAGCTCCAGCCCAAGCACCTGATCAAACTCCCGCCTGCGGGCGGTGACAAAGAGGATTTGCGAATTAACGGCACCGCGGAGCTGGGCACCTTCTTCAGCTCGACGTACAGCCCCACGTCGGAATACAGGCCGGGGCCGACGACCTCGTGGATCCGCCCGCCGCGGAAGCGGATGCCGACCTCCTGCTGTTCGACCCGCTGCATGAAATAAAACAGATGGCTGTTCAACAGCACCACGAGGGCGATCAGCACGAACACCGCGACGATGATGACGCGGATGGCGCCCGGGTTGAGCGGTGAATTGGGATTGGACTTCATGGGTGACTGCTCCTGAAACGGTCGCGCCCCGGCTGCACGAGGCGCGCTGACTTGCGAGAAAGCTCTCCGGCCCCGTTGAAAGCGCTGGGGCCGAAAAAAAGAGCAGCGGGCACGGCCGCACGGCCGGCTGCCCCCTGCCCTTGGCTCAGCGGGGGCGCGGGCGGCAACATCGTCCCTGCCCGCGCCTGGCGAATTTCTAGTACAGGAACATCGGTTTGCCGAGCATGCTCGCGATCTGCGGGCGGTAGCGCGCGCGGTCGTACATCTCGTCCACGTCCACCCGCTTGATGCCCGAGATCACGGTGCTGAGCGGGATGTGGGTGTACTTGCCGTCGCGCAGCGCCACCATGCGGCCCGAACGCCCCTGGGCGATCAGATCCGTCGCGAGGTTGGCGTAGCTCAGCGCGACCATGCGGTCGAGCGAGTCGGGAGCCCCGCCGCGCATCAGATAGCCGAGCTGCTGGTAGATGATGTTCTCGCCGGTGATCTGTTTGATCATGTCGCCGGTGAGCTGCCCGATGCCGCCCAGCTTGCGATGGCCGTAGGCGTCCGCCTCGCCGGTCTGGATGATCTCGCCGCCGACCATGGTCGCGCCCTCGGAGATGGTCATGATGGCATAATTGCTGGGGTTGGCGCGCTTATCCTCCAGCAGAAGATGGGCCAGCTTCTCCATGTCGAACGGCACTTCGGAGATGATGGCGCGGTCCACGCTGCCCAGATAGGCCGCGAAGAGCGAGGTCTCGCCGGAGTTGCGGCCAAAGAGCTCGATGACCGCGATGCGCTCGTGCGAGCCGGCCGGCGTGCGCAGCGAGGTGATCAGGTCGACGCTGCGGGTGACGGCGGTGCTGAAGCCGATGCAGTAATCGGTGCCGTAAACGTCGTTGTCCATCGTCTTGGGGATGGCGACGACGGGGAAGCCCTCCTGGTGCAGTCGCGCGGCGTAGCTGAGCGTGTCGTCGCCGCCGATGGCGACCAGGCCATCGACCTTGAGGTGCTCCATGACGCGCAGCACGTGGGGCGTCAGATCCACCAGCCCCGTCGCGGCGTCCGGCTTGTCGAACGTCGTCTTCAGGAAGGCCGGCACATCCTTCGGCTTCACGTGGGAAGGCCGGGTGCGCGAGGTGTGGAGGAACGTGCCGCCGGAGCGGTCGATCTTGCGAACGACGGCCTTGTTGAGCCGCATCACCCAGCGCCAATCCTCGGCGGGGTCCTCGGGGTTGACGTTGACCGGCCCGGCCCATCCGCGACGAAAGCCGATAATTTCGGTGCCATCTTCGATGGCGCGATCCACGACCGCCTTGATGCAGGGGTTGAGGCCTGGCACGTCGCCGCCGCCGGTCAAGATGGCGAGCGTCTTCATCTTTGACATCCTGTTTTCTCCTGCGAGGGTTGAACATCACGCGACGGAAATGAGAGGCTCCTGGGCCGTGCGTGCTACTATATCAGGCTTCAGTTTAGCGCGGGGCGGGGATTTTGGCAAGTTTGCGCGGAACCGTTTGCTCTTTTAACGGCAAACGGCCACCCTCGCCCGCGCGAGAGGTGGCCGTGATGTGATGACACTCCGGGTCGTGTGTGGATGCTGCGTCCCCCCGTGGAGGCCTGCCCGGGAATGGCGGTTCCTCATCCGACGTCAGGCCCCCTGAACGCCTGTGCGAAAAACCGGCTTTCCGGCTTCTGGCGGCCCGTTATTCGGAGGCCATCCGGCGCGTGTTCTCCTCGATATCGATCAGCAGGGCAATGATGCTGCCAAAAGCATAAAGCTGGACGAACCAGATAATCGCCAGGACCGGCAAGGCCCATGAGCCTGCCGTGAAGATGCCTTTTAGCACCCCCATTTCCGCGGTCATGCCCCCGGCTGCGCCCAGCCCGGCCACCAGGCCTATGATGCCGGCGATCAGGATCACCCATGCAACGACCTTCAGGACTGTCGCGATGACGCGCAAGAGAGGATATTTACGCGTTGCGTTCATAGTCGATCCTTTCTAGTAGCAGCGCCCGATGGCCCGCTGCCGGGCTTGGCTGCATGGCAGCGGGCCGCCGGGGTGCTATACATCAGCGCAGGAGCCTGTCTATTGCATCTTGACCGGAATGGCGTCTACACCCTCGGCGCGCGGCAGGTGAATCAAGATCGAGACGTCCGTGTTGCTCAGCAGCGGCACGAGCTGGGTCACGATATTCCAGTCGATCGGCATGTGCGCGTACATGCGCTGGGCTGCATCCAGGGTGTTCTGCAACATGACCTGGTCCCAGGCGATGCCAGGCAGCGGCATGCCGTTGACATACAGGTAGAGGCCGTCGCCCTTGCTGCGCAGTTGCAGGAACTGCACGTTGCTGGCCTGGGCCTGCTGGATGAAGCTCGGGGCCAGGGCCAGCGGGGCGTTGATGCCCGCATTCGCCAGATCGCGGGCGGAGATGCCCATGATCGAGGGAACGCCCTGGTCGTCATACTTGATCTCGAACTGCACGAGGGCGGAGGCCGGGCCGTTGGCCGGCGCCGGGGTCGCCATCACGACATCGTCGGTCGCCAGCGCGATCTCGTCCGCGCCCGCCGCCACCGGGAACTTCACCACGATGGAGAGGCCGAGACGCTTCGCGATGGGGGCCAGTTTCGCCACCAGATTGCCCAACTGCTCGTACTGCGGCCCGAGCATCTTGACAAATCCGCCCGTGGCCTCGAGCGAGCCATCCTGCCAGCTCACGTGCGGCAGGAGCTTGCCGTTAACCATCATTGCCAGCCCGGAGCCGGTCTGCCGCAGCTCGAAGTGCTGGATGTTCGAGACCTGCATCCAGTTGATGTACGCCGGATCCATGCGGTAGGCGCTCAGGTCCAGATTGAAGCCGACCGACTGGGCGAGGGACTGCAGATCCAGCCCTTCGAGGCTCGGGATGCCGTCCTCGCCGTAGACGACGACGATCCGAGGCAGCGCGATCACGAACTGCTCACCGCTTTCGGTTTCTGGCGCGGCAGCCGGCATGACAGCGGGGCCACAACCCGCCATCAACAGCCCAACAATGGCTAACGCAACGACGACTCTTCGCATATAGCACCTCCGTTGTGTGTGTAGGAAGAGATGGGGTCACAGGCTTGATGCCTGGACCGGCCGACGACGATATCTGATATACGTTGGAGCGTTGCTGGCTCTGTCCGCACGGAGGGTGGCCAACTCCGTGCGGCCGTTCGACGATCCTGCTCCACCGCTATCGACAGTTTAGCGTCCATCCGAGAAGCGCTCCGGTCTCCGACCGTGTCCCTGGCTGGGCCGGCCAGAGCCATTCTCGGATAGGTTCGTAGCCGGGCAGAGATGCGGCCGTCAGGAGCATCTCTGCGGCGCGCGACGCGCCGGGCTCAATCGTGCATCTGGGCCGGGATCGGCTCCTGGCCCGCGGCAATCGGGAAATGCACCAGGATGCCGATGTCCGCGCGATCCACATACGGGACCAGCGCCTCCAACAGCGGCAGCAGCTCGCTGTCCGCGGCCAGCTTGCCCACGACGTCCATCAGGTTCTGCAACAGTTGGGTGTCCCAGATGACCGTCGGCAGCGGCTCGCCGTTTACGTAGACGAACGCGCCGTCGGGCTGGGTCTGGAACTCCATGTGCTGGATATTGGCCTTCTGGATGCGGGCTAGCAGGTCGGGCGCGATCGCGACGCCGGATACGCCGAGGGCGGCCAGATCATCCGCGGACAGCCCCAGCAGGCCGGGCCGGCCCTGCTCGTCGAACTTGACCTCGAACTTGATGATCATGCCGGCCGGTTCCGTGCCGGGAGTGGCCCGGAAGGTCTTGGCCTGGTTGACATCGACCATGGGGATGACCGCCGCATCGCCGTGCGGGAAGCGCAGGACCACGTCCAGCCCCAGCCGGGTGACGAGGGGCAGCAACTGGCGGATCATCTGGGCGTTCTGGATGCTCATGAAGACATCCGCCACGTCCAACGCCCGCGGCAGCGATGTCGCGGACCAGCCGAGGTGCGGCACGGGCTGGCTGTTGACGAAGAACATGATGCGGTCGCCGACGGCGGCAATCTCGATGTGTTGGATCCCGGCATCCATCATCTGCTTCACGGTGTCGGCCGGCACCTTCATGGCGGCAGTGTCGACGCCGAACATGCCGAGCAGCGAGGGGCTGATGCCGAGCAGACTGGGGTTGCCTTCTGCATCCAGATCGACGACCAGGCGGGGCAGGGCAACCTGGAAGATTTCGCCGCCAACAGTACCCGTTTCCGACGTCTGTACTGCTGCGCCGCTGCCGCAACCGGCAAGCACTACGGCGACCACGAGGAGCAACCACACCGGAGAACGTTGTCTCATGAGTACCTCCGTATGTATAAGGGGACGATGCGCCTGTGACCTCAAGCGCCCAGCGACTACTACGCCATTATAAAACAGACCGTCCAACATATCAAGTCGATATTTGCGCTCTATCGGCGCAATAATTATATATCATTATTTTGTAGCGCGGCCCATACCTTCTCGCTGGTGAGCGGCATGCTGTCCAGCCGGACGCCGACGGCGTTGTAGATCGCATTGGCGATCGCCGGGGCCGTCGGCACCATCGGGTGCTCGCCGACGCCGCGCGCCCCGAAGGGCCCGTCGTCCTGCGGAACCTCGACGATGATGTTCTCCGTCTCGAGCGGCGCATCGACCGCCGTCGCGATGCGATAGTCGGTGAAGTTGGGATTGCGCGGCACGCCGTGATCGAGGATCAGCCCCTCCAGCAGCGCGGTGCTCAGTCCTTGCACCGCGCCGCCCTCCATCTGCGTGCGCACCAGCTCCGGGTTGATCGCCTTCCCCACATCGTAGGCCGACACGATCTTCAACACCTGCACCTCGCCGGTCTCGGTGTCCACCTCCACCTCGACGGCCTGGCAGCCCGTCGTGAAATGCACCACCGCGCGCGGCCCCTGGCCGGTCTCGGGATCCAGCGGGGTCACGTAGTCCGGCATGAAGCGGCCCTGCGCGACGACCGGGCCTCCCACGAACGTGCCGTCCTTGCGCTGCACCCCGTCGATGCAGATGTTCTTGAGCGGGATCGACTCCTCCGAGCGATAGCTGATGACCTGGCCATCCACGATGTCGAGGTCGGAGATGTCCTCGTCCCACGCCTCGGCCACGGCCTGCAACACCTGGGTGCGGGCGGCGTCCGCCGCGCGCAGCACCGCGTTGCCCATGCTCCACGTCAGGCGGGAGGCCACCGTCTGCCACTCGTAGGGGCTGTAGTCGGTGTCGACCGTGTTGACGCGGACGTCCTCGACCCGGATGCCGATGCCCTCGGCCGCGAACTGGGCCATCGCGGTCAGCGCGCCCTGGCCGATGTCCACGCCGCCGATGCTCACCGTCGCGGTGCCGTCCTCGTTCAGGCGCACCAGCGCGCTGGAGCCGGGGTTCGGGGGCATGGCCGGCGCCTTCCACATCGCGGCCAGTCCCTTACCATGACGTTTGGTCGACGAATAAGATACGGTTTCTTGTCCCCAATTTATAGCTGCTGCGGCTTTGCGGATGCATTCGCTCAGGCCGGTCGGGTGCATCGGCATGCCGGTCAGGGTCTCGTCGCCGTCCTTCAGGCAGTTCTTCAGCCGCACCTCGACCGGGTCGAGGCCGAGCCGGTGGGCCATCTCGTCGATGTGCTGCTCGATGCCGAAGTGGATCTCGGGCATCCCGAAGCCGCGCATGGCCCCGCCGACCGGATGGTTCGTGTAGACACAGTAGCTGTCCACGTGGATGTTCGGCACGTAGTAGGGCCCGGTGCCGCTGTAGCCCGCGGCGCGGGTGATGTTCACGCCGTACTCCGTGCTCGCGCCGCCGTCCCAGTAGAAGCGGTTATGCATGGCGGTGATGCGGCCGTCCTTCGTCATGCCCATCTTCAGGATGGCGACGAGGCCCTGGCGCACGAAGGTGGTGTGGAACTCCTCCTCGCGCGTCATGCGCAGCTTGACCGGCCGGCCCTTTGCGTGCATGGCCAGCGCGACCGCCGCGCCCTCCATGCTGACGCCGGCCTTGCTGCCGAACCCGCCGCCGACATAGGGCGTGATGACGCGCAGCCGGCTGTGGTCGATGTGCAGCGCCTTTGCGATGAGGTTGCGCTGCGCAAAGGGCGATTGGCTCGACGACCAGAGCGTGATCTTGCCGTTGACGTTCTGCTGCGCGACGCAGACGTGCGTCTCCAGCGGCACGTGCTGGACGTGGGGCACGCGGTACTTGTGCTCGTAGACCAGATCCGCCTCGGCCCAGCCCTGCGCCATGTCGCCCTTGCGCACCTTGAACCAGTTGGAGATGTTCGTGCCGGGCTGCGGGAAGACGAACGGGACCACCTCGTAGGAGGCCAGCTCCGGGTGGATGATCGGCGCTTCCGGGCTCGCGCCGTATTCCGGGTCGAAGACGCCCGGCAGCTCCTCGTACTCGACCTCGATCAGGTCGAGCGCCTGCGCGGCGATCTCCGGCGTGTCGGCCGCGACCCCGGCCACGGCCTCGCCGACCGAGCGCACCCGATCCAGCGCAAAGATGCGGCGATCCTTGAGGTAGAGGCCGGTGAGGCCGGGGAAGTCCTCGCCCGTCACCACGACGCGGACGCCGGGCAGCGCCCTGGCCCGGCTCGCGTCGATGCGGACGATGCGGCCGTGGGCGATGGGGCTGCGCTTGAGCGCGCCGTGAAGCAGGCTCGGCCCGAACTGCATGTCGTCGACATAGGTGGCCGCGCCCGTCACCTTCTCGCGGCCCTCGATGCGCGGGGGACTGGCCCCGATGACGGTGCGCTTGCCGGCGGGCTGGCTCATGGTTGCACCTCCCGCTGCGCGTGCGCGGCCGCCTTCACCGCGTCGATGATGCGGATGTAGCCGGTGCAGCGACAGAGGTTGCCGACGAGCGCCGCGCGGATTTCGGCGTCGGTCGGGTCCGGGTTGCGATCCAGCAGGGCGCGCGAGTTGATCAGGATGCCCGGCGTGCAGAAGCCGCACTGGGTCGCGCCCGCCGCGACAAAGGCCTCTTGCAGCGGGTCGAGCTGGCTGTCGTGCGCCAGGCCCTCGACGGTCACGATGGTTGCGCCGTCGGCCTCGGGCGCGAGCACCAGACAGGAGTTGACCGGCTCGCCGTTCATCAGCACCGTGCACGCGCCGCACTCGCCCGCCTCGCAGCCGTTCTTGACGCCGGTCAGGACGAGCTGCTCGCGCAGCACCTGGAGCAGCGTGTGGTGCGAGGCCACCGATAGGGTGAACGGCTCGCCGTTGACCGTGAAGTGGATGGTGTGGTTCATGGCTGGCCTCCGACGACGGACGGAGCTGCGCCCAAGCGCGCCAGCACGCTGTTCACTCCCCGGCGCGCCAGCACGGCGACCATGCCCCGGCGGTACGCGGCGCTGGCGCGGATGTCATCGATGGGCCGGGCGGCCTCCGCGGCCAGCTGCGCCGCGCGGGCCACGCCCTCCGGCGAGGCATCCTCCGCCAGGGCGGCCTCGGCCTCCGGCGCGCGCAGCGGCGTCGGCCCGGCCGCGCCGATGGCGATGCGCCAGGTGAGCCGTTCCGCGTCCTTCGACTGACCGTCCGCCGCGGTCCGTGTTGCGCCGTCCACCCGCTCAGGATGCTTCGACTGACCTCCGGCTTCCAGCTTCCGGCTTCCAGCTTCCGCCCACACGGCCACGCTCACGATCGAGATATCGCCTATCTTCGTGCGGCCCAGCTTGTTGAACGCGCCGGCGGAGCGGGATGGGACCGGCGGCAGGTGGATGCCGGTCAGGAACTCGCCCGGCCGGAGCGCGTTGCACCGCGGGCCGGTGAAGAACTCGTGGATCGGGATGCGCCGGACGCCGCTGGGCCCGTAGGCCTCCATGACAGCCTCCAGACAGTAGAGCGCGGGCGCGCTGTCTGCGGCCGGGCTGGCGTTGCAGCAGTTGCCGCCGACCGTGGCCCGGTTGCGGAGCTGGTAAGAGGCGACCGACTCGCAGGCCTGCGCCAGCAGCTCGTACTCCTGGCGGACGAGCGGGTGGCCGGCCACCTGGTTCATCGTGCAGGCTGCGCCGATTACCAGCCAGCCCTCGGCGCTGCGGACGATGTCGCACATGCCGGGCAACTGCTTCAGGTCGATGATGCGTTCCGGGCGGATGAACCCGCCGCGCACGCGGATGAGGAGATCGGTCCCGCCCAACAGTGGACGCGTGTCATCGTTCCCGGCCATCAGCAGGGCGCTTGCTTCGGCGAAATTGTGGGGAACGATGTAATCGAAAGGTTGCAACGTTGCTTACCTCGAGACCGTGCTGATGTCAGATAGTGTGGGGAAACGCCCACCGTGCCCTGGCCCGACAGCGTATATTTGCGCCGGGTAAAGCCTATTTTACAAGAGTTCATCCTTAAGGTCAAGCACGCATACCATGCGGCGTGCATTGTACAATCAACGTACAATGCACGTCTATCTGACGCTTGACCGCCGCAAAACCTACTCGCGGTGGCTGCGTCCGAGCACCGGACGCAGCCACCGATAACGCAGCAGGCTTTATTCGATGTTGCTGCGTTCGACGACGCCGAAGCGAGACGGCGGCAGCCACACGAACAGCAGGTTCATCAGGATGCCGGCGATCGCGGAGAAGACGATGGCGGGGATGCCGTTGGGGAAGAGCACCGGGATCTTGAACGGGAACAGCCCGTCGGGCAGGGCCATCGCGCCGCCGATGCCCAGGATCAGGATCGTCGCGCCGATCGCCAGGTTCTTCGGGTCGAACAGGTTGACCTTCTCGCTCTGAAGCAGCGCGATGCCCTGCTTGCCGATGACGCCGAACAGATAGATCGCCAGGCCGCCCGTCACCGCCACCGGGATGCTGTTGACCACCGCGGCCAGCTTGCCGACGAAGCCGAGCAGGATCGCGATGCCGCCGGCGGCAAAGAGGACCGGGACGGAGTAGTTGCGGGTGATCGCCATCAGCGAGTTGTTCTCGCCGTAGTTCGTGCCCGCGCAGCCGCCCAGCAGGCCCACGACGATGTCGTCAGCGCCGTCCGCCACCAGGTTAAGGCCGATCAGGTTCTTGATCGAGGTCGGCTTGCGGCCGATGTCCTTGGCGAGCTGGTCGATGTAGAGGCTCATCTGGTACAGGTGGGCGGTCGATTCGGGGACGGTCGCGATGGCGATCAGCGCGATGCTGACCATGACCGACCAGGCGCGCGGGTCGGTGAAGGCCGGGAAGGTGACGTTCGGCACGCGCAGCCAGTCCGCCTGTCCGATCAGCCCGAAGTTGACGAGGCCGAAGGGGATGGCGACGAGGTAGCCGACGATCGCGCCCAGGAGGATGGGCAACATGCCGAGCAACCCCCGGCCCTGCAGATAGACCGAGAAGCCCACCGTGACGATCAGGGTGATGAACGCCACCGCCCAGTTGGCGCCGGCCATGCCCAGGGCCGAGCCGGCCAGGGCGATGCCGATGACGATCGCCATGCTGCCGGTCACGACGGGCGGCAGGTAGCGGTCGAGCGCGGCCTTGCCGACGCGCTGGATCAGCAGGCCCAGCAGGATCTCGATGACCGCGGTGCCCAGGATGCCGACCTGCGCGATGCGCACCCCGTCGGGGCAGTATACCGTGTTGGGGTCGTTGAAGCAGTCCGGCGCATAGAGCGACATGACGGTGATGATGACGGTGATGTAGCTGAAGCTGGATCCATAATAGAGCGGGATGCGCCGGCCGGAAACCAAGAGGGCGACGATGGTGCCCAGGCCGCTCGCCAGCAGGGTGACGCCGACGTCGAACTTGGTCAGGATGGCGACGATGACGGTGGCGGGGAACATGGTCAGCACCTGCTGGAAGCCGAGGCTCAGCATGGCGCCGATGGGGGGCGTGTCTTCCGGCATGTAGCCGAGGACGGCTTGCGGCTCTTTCGCGGTTCTGTTGCTTCGTGCGGTCATGAAGCAGGTCTCCTTCGTCTGGAAGATGAAGAATGAAACGGAAAAGGATCGTGCCTGGTGAGCGGGGGAGTGCCAGGCTCCCGGGGTGTGGGTTTAGCTGCGGCAACCACCTCCGACGCGCGGGGTAGATGGGATGCATTCCTAACGGACTATGATATCACATATCTGGCGCAAGGATGCAAATCACGGAATCACGGCTGCCGCGCCGGCTCGAACCGGCTGGTCGCGGGGGTCAGGACGTTGCCATACGCGGCCAGGTTGCGATCCTGCAGGTGGTCGAAGGTCATCGGGCTGACCGCGCCGTAGGTGATGCGCTTGATCGGGTCCGGGTCCAGCTCCGCAAAGACGACCTCCTCGGTCCCGCGGCCCTGCGCCAGCTTGTGGCTGATGGGGTCCACGATCATGCTGTGGCCAAAGTAGTAGTTGTTGCCCGCGTCAGGGCCGACGGCGTTGCACGCGACCATATAGACATGGTTGTCATAAGCACGCGCCCGGTTGGTCAGCTCCCAGATCTCGAAGGAGCGCAGCAGCGCGCTGGGCCGACAGATGACCTCCGCGCCCAGGATGGCCTCCGCGCGGTAGAGCTCGGGGAAGTCGCCGTCGTAGCAGATGGTCAGGCCGATGGATGCCAGCGGGGTGTGGATGACGCAGGGCGCGTCGCCGGGGGTGGACCAGCCGGCCTCGTCCTCTGCCTGCCCCTTCTGAGCCGTTTGCTCAGGAGAGGCGACCGGGAGGCGAGGCCGCCTTCGCTCCGTCGGAAACAGATGCGTCTTGCGATAGACGCCCAGCAGGCTGCCGTCCGGCCCGATCAGCGCGGCGGAGTTGTAGACCACCCCGCGCGCGGCCCCGCGCTCATAGGTGGGGAAGACGACGTAGACGCGCAGCTCCGCGGCGACCTGCTGCACGGCCTCGGACAGGCGGCCCGGCAGCACGTCCACCAGATCCCACAGGGCGTCCGGCCCGATGTTGGGCGTGAAGCCGGTGGTGCAGCTTTCGGGCAGGACGATCAGCTGGCCGGCGCTCTCGGCCACCGCGCGGCGGGTCCAGGCGACCGCGCGGGCGATATTCGCGTCCACGTCCATCGGCGCGATCGCGTATTGGGCACAGGCGGCGATAAAGCGTTGCATGGCGACTCCGGGTTGGTGGAATTGACAGGATTTACAGGATTTACAGGGTTTTTGATGTTGCGGTGTTGGGTGGGGTTATCTGGCCCCTGCCCCGACCCTCCCCCGCAAAGCAGGGGAGGGCGTCGTTTTTATCCAATAAATCCAGTAAATCCAGTCAATCCTGTCAAAAAACAGCATCATCCCCCGGCCGACAGCGCGTTGATGCGTTCGACGTGGGTCGGGTCGTAGGCGTCGCCGAACCGGGTGACGGGCCAGCCCGCCTTCTTCGCCATCAGCTCCTCGTACTCGGCGTCCTCCAGGAACGCGACGCAGCGGCCGATGCTCGACTCGCCGTCCACGTAGCGCCAGGGGAAGAAGCCGATGGTCGTCCGTCGGTTGACGAGCAGGTCGATCTCGCCGCCCACGCACTCGGCATGGATGATGTGGTCGGGGAACATCTCGATGTGCATGAGCTGGTACTTCGAGTCGTCGAAACGCTCCTCCAGCGTCGCGCCATACTTGCGCTGGAAATGCGCGTTTGCCTCTTTGGCCTGCCGCGGCATCCACTGGCGGATGATCGTGTTCATCGGGTGGTCGGCGCTGCCGCAGTCCACGCCGATCC
>MWBF01000075.1 GCA_002068935.1 Chloroflexi bacterium ADurb.Bin325 | reverse complement strand
GCTTCGGTGCGCCCAAACAGGGGCGCAAATTCCTGATGGAAGGCGGCAAAGCTGGCCGCCACGCGCTCAAACTCTGCCAGATTCACGGCTTGTCCTCCACGCCGACGATGACGTTGCCATGGAGGCTATTCTACCTCAATAATCTGTCGTTGTAGTACTAAGCCTATCCGAAAATCCGCTCCGGTCTCGGCTGTGGCGAAGCCACAGCACACCGTGCCCCTGGCTCGGTAGGCTCAACGCAGTTGAGCACGACCGGCCAGAGCAATTTTTGGATCGATTCTAAAGATGATCCAGCAGGCCGATCGCCCGCGCGGACCACGGCAGGACGCGCCCACGCTGCGCATCGCGGCACATTTTGCGCACGAGACGTTGACAACCGGAGCATATCGGTATATCATCGGACATAGCAAATCGCCCTGGCCGGCCCCCGGCCGGGCCAGGGACGCGGCCCCTTCGATGGACAGCAGTGCATTCTGTTGCACAGGGTGAGCAGCGCCATGCTGCCCGAGGGGCGGGCCACGCAGCACGGAACTTTTCCGGCCACGCGGCGTTAACCGTCTTAGAGCTGTGTCGGCCTTGCTCCGAACCTGGACCGGAAAGGAGATACCATCCTATGCCAATTTTCAAACGCGATCCAGACCCGCCCCCCGTTCCGCGGGGATCTGCGGCCAGCCGCGCCGGCTACACGACGGCGAGCGACCGGGCCGCGCGGGTAGCTGCCCCGCAACCCAAGCCCGTCACGCCTGCGCCGCCCGCCGCGCCCGCCGCGCCGGCCGCGGCGACGCCGGCCGACCCGCCCGCAGTTGCGCCGGCCGATCCGCCCGCCCCGGCGCCCGTCCCCGAGGCCGCCCCGCGCTCCGTGCAGGCCCCGCGCGTCAACCGTGAGGACGCCGCGGTCATCGACCGCAAGACCGACATCTCAGGCACACTGCACTCGCAGGGCGACGTCCTGGTCGAGGGCCTCTTCCAGGGCGAGATCGAGGCCGCGCAGACCGTCTGGGTGGAGGATGGCGCGCAGACCCAGGGGCAGATTCTGGCGAACGACGCCGTGATTTCCGGCTCGTTCGATGGCGAGATCGCCTGCCAGCACCGGCTGCTGATTGCCGCTACGGCCACGATCAGCGGCGAGATCGAGACGCCGGTGTTGGTCATCGAGGAAGGCGCGACAGTCAACTGCCGCTTCAGCATGACGCGTGCCGGGAGGTAATGCAGATATATGAGCACAACGACACTCCCTGCGAGCTCGCTGTGGGCCGCAACCCAGGCCGAGCAGCCACCGAGCGAAAGCCGGATCGACTCCGATTCCCACTTCAACGGTCTGTACAAGACGCGCCAGAACCTGCGCATCGAGGGCATCGCGGAAGGCGAGATCCAGTGCGATGGTACGCTTACGGTGGCGGAGGGCGCACGCGTGGAGGCCACGGTCACGGCCAGCACGATCACGATCGCCGGCACGCTGCGCGGCGAGGTGGTGTGCCAGGGGATCTTCCAGATCCTGCCGACCGGCGAGGTCGAAGCGTCGGTGTCGGCCCGCCGTCTGGTCGTGCAGGAGGGCGGGCTCTACAACGGCGACTTCCACATGATCACGGATTCGGTCGCCGGCGCGTTTGCATCCCAGCCGGAGCGCGCGGCTGCGCCGCCGTCCGCTGAGCCGACGCTGCCGCGCGCCGATGCGCCGGCCGGCGACGCGCCGGCCGAGGATACCATCGGCTCGGACGAATGGTGGGCCAAGATTGCCGGCTCCTCCGCGGCCGACGCCGACGCCGAGGCTGCGTCGGAGGACGACGCAGAGCCCTGATCGACCGGCTCGCCCGCCGACTTCAAACCCGGTTTCTGTGAAGCCGGGTTTTTATGTTCCGTCCGGCCGGTAGCGCGCAATCAGATCGCGGTTGATGCGCTTGAGGCTGGTGACGGGCAGCGCGGCGAGCAGTTGCCAGGCGAGCGCCAGCGTATCCCCGATCGCGCGGTCGCGCCGGCCCTGGCCGATGAACTCCCGCTCGAACGTCTCCGCAAATTGAAGATAGAGCCGATCCTCCGCCGACAGCGCGCCCTCGCCGATGATGGCAACGAGGCGGCGCAGGTCGCGGCCCTGGGCATACGACGCATAGAGCTGGTCGGCCACCTGGCGGTGATCCTCGCGCGTCTTGCCCTCGCCGATGCCCGCGTTCATCAGCCGCGACAGGCTGGGCAGCACGTCGATGGGCGGGTAGATGCCGCGGCGGTGCAGGTCGCGCGAGAGCACGATCTGGCCCTCCGTGATGTAGCCCGTCAGATCCGGGATGGGGTGCGTGATATCGTCGTCCGGCATGGTGACGATCATGAGCTGGGTGATGGAGCCGCGCTTGCCCTGGATGCGGCCGGCCCGCTCGTACAGCGCGGCCAGATCCGTGTACATATAGCCGGGGTAGCCGCGGCGGCCGGGGACCTCCTCGCGCGCGGTGGACACCTCGCGCAGCGCCTCGGCGTAGTTGGTCATATCGGTCATGATGACCAGCACGTGCATATCCTGCTCGAAGGCCAGATACTCGGCGGCGGTCAGCGCGGCGCGGGGCGTCAACATGCGCTCGATGGTGGGATCGTCCGCGCGATTCAGGAAGAGCACGGTGCGATCCAGCGCGCCGGAGGCCTCGAAGGTGCGCTGAAACGCGGTGGCCTCCCGGTGCGTGATGCCGATGGCCGCAAAGACCACGACGAACCGCTCCTCCCCGCGGCCCGTGTCGCGCTCCACATCCGCGGCCAGCACCGCGGACTGCGTCGCGATCTGCGCGGCCAGGTCGTTGGCCGGCAGCCCGAACCCCGAAAAGATGGGCAGCTTCTGCCCGCGCACGAGGGTGTTGAGCCCGTCGATCGCGGAGATGCCGGTCTGGATAAACTCGGAGGGGTGGTCGCGTGCATACGGGTTGATGGGCTGGCCGTTGATGTCGGGCCGCGCATCCGGCACGACGGGCGGCCCGCCGTCGATGGGGTTGCCCGCGCCGTCCAGCACGCGGCCGAGCATGGTCAGCGACACGCTCAGCCGCGCGACATCGCCCGTGAACACGACGCGCGTGCGCTCCAGATCCAGCCCGCGCGTGCCCGCAAAGACCTGGACGACCGCGCGGTCGCTGTCCATCTCCAACACCTGCGCCAGCCGACGCACGCCGCCCGGCAGCATGACCCAGGCAATCTCGCCGTAGGAGATATCGGTGGTCCGCTGCACCACGACGAGCGGCCCCGCGGCATAGCTGAGCGTGCGGTACTCCTTCGTGAGCAATCGGTGGGGGTGGTTGGTCGTCCCGGGCTCCATGTGCAGGTCTCCGTGCGTATAGTGTCTATCCAAAAACTCGCTCCGGTTTACCTCACCCCCCATCCCCCTCTCCCGACGTGCGAGCCGAAGGCTCGCACGTCGGGAGAGGGGGAGCCGAGGGGACGAGGCCGGGCGCTCAGCAGGTTTTCGGATAGGTTTGTATAAGAGCTTATCCGAAAACCCGCTGGGGCCGGTCTCTGACCGTGCCCCTGGCTCGGTCGGAGACCGGCCAGAGCAATTTTCGGATAGATTCTAAGTCAATCGTTCGATCGCAGCGCGAGAAAAGCCGCGTCGGCGCGCTCCATCAGCGCATAGGCCTCCTCTTCCGCGCGCTCCGTCGGCCATTCGCGCATGCGCGCGATGTCGGCCAGGAGCGCCGGGTCCAGCGCGCGATCCAGGTGAACCCCGCGGCGCACCGCGCTGTCCAACAGATAGAAATGGTGCAGGATGGTCTTGAGCATCCAGAACTGCTTGACCGGCGGGCAGTACGCATCCGCGCCGAACGCGGACTGCTGGAGGAAATCCTCGCGCAGCATCCGGCCCACCTGGAGGATGACCTGCTCGGTCTCGGCCAGCGCATCCGCGCCGACGAGCTGCACGGTTTCGAGCAGCTCGCCCTCCCGCTGGAGCAGCCCGCTGGCCTCGCGGCGGTTCAGCTCCCAGTCGTCATGCACCTGGCCGCGGAACCAGCGCGTCAGGTCGTAGAGCGTGTAGCTGTTGCGCCAGTGGATGGCCGGAAAGTGGCGACGCCGCGCCAGGTCGGTGTCGAGCGCCCAGAAAGCGCCGGTCGTGCGCAGCGAGTGCTGCGTGATCGGCTCGGAGAAATCGCCGCCCGGCGGCGAGACGGCCCCGATCAGCGTGACCGAGCCGCGGCGCGGCTCGGCGGTCCCGCGGTCGCCGCCCAGACAGCACACGTGGCCGGAGCGCTCGTAGAACTCCGCCAGCCGCGCGGGCAGGTATGCGGGGAAGCCCTCCTCGCCGGGGATCTCCTCGAGGCGGCCCGAAACCTCGCGCAGCGCCTCGCCCCAGCGCGAGGTCGAGTCGGCCATCAGCGCGACGTCGTAGCCCATATCGCGGTAATACTCGGCAATCGTGATGCCGGTGTAGATCGACGCCTCGCGCGCGGCCACCGGCATGTTGGAGGTGTTGGCGATGAGGATCGTCCGGTTCATCAGCGGCCCGTCGTGGCGCGGATCCTCTAGCTGGGGGAACGACTGGAGCACCTCCGTCATCTCGTTGCCGCGCTCGCCGCAGCCGACGTAGACGATGACGTCCGCGTCGCTCCACTTTGCGAGGCTCTGCTGGGTGACGGTCTTGCCGGTCCCGAACCCGCCCGGGATGATCGCCGAGCCGCCCTTCGCAATCGGGAACAGGGTGTCGATGACGCGCTGGCCGGTGATGAGCGGCTCGTCCATGTCCAGCTTGCGCAGATAGGGCCGCGGCTGGCGCACGGGCCAGCGCTGCATGAGCGTCAGCGGCACGATCCTCGCCGCGGTTTCGCCGTCGCCGTCGGGGGCCACGCGCAACGTGGCGATCGTGTCGGTCAGGCGGAACTCGCCCGCGCTGATAGTTTCGATCGTGCCGCTGAGGTGGAGCGGGACGAGGATGCGGTGCATGAGGTGAGGCACCTCGGCCACCTCGCCCAGGACATCGCCGGGCTGCACGCGGTCGCCCGGCTGCACCAGGGGGCGGAACGGCCAAACTCGCTGGCGATCCAACTGGGCCACGCGCGCGCCGCGGGCGATGAAGTCGCCGTGCGCGCGGCGGATGGCCGGCAGCGGCCGCTGGACGCCGTCGAAGACGCCGCCCAGCAGCCCCGGGCCCAGCTCGACCTGGAGCGCGGCGCCGCTGGCCTCGACCGGGTCGTCCGCGCGCAGGCCGGTGGTGTCCTCGTAGACCTGGACGGTCGCGCGCGTGCCGGTCAGCCGGATGACCTCGCCGATGAGCCGTTCGTGGCCGACGTGGACGACATCGTACAGCCGTGCGCCGATAAGCCCCTGCACCGTGATGACCGCGCCGGCGATCCCGCGGATGCGTCCGGGCTGGTCAGGTTCGTTCGTTGTTGGCGTGCTTGAATGTGTCATGCTACCTCGCTGGCGGACGCAGGTTCGCCGAAGCGCCTCCTACGAGCGGGACTGCCTGCTACTGCTCTGACGCCTCCTCCGACTGAAAGGTGATCTCGAAGCCGATGGCCCGGCGCAGCATCCGGCGCACCTGCTCGCGGTGCGTCCCGGCCGCGGGGGTCTTCAGGCCGACCGGCAGGCTGATGACCACCGGGATGACCTGCTTCTCCATCTCGCGGCGCAGGCTCTCCTCCAGCTCGGCATAATAGGGCGCATGGACCGCGATGACGCTGACATTGCCGGCCCTGCGGAGCGTCTCGATGTGCTGATACGCCTCCTGCGCGGAGCGCGCGACGAGCGTCTCCGCCCCGGCCAACTGATAGCCGGGCGCCAGGTCGGGCTCGGTGACGATGATGACGTGCGACATTGCCGCCTCGGAAGCCGGGCCTACGAGCGGCCCGGTTGCGCCCCCCGATCCTCATCCGGGGATGTTCAGCTCTTCGATGACCTGTTCGCGCGACAGGCCGTGCACCAGGCCCGTCGCGATCAAGCGCACGTTGCGCGCCTCGTTCTCCTTGGCCGCAAAATAGGCGATGGCCGGCGCGATGGTCAGCGGGTCGGCGCGGAACAGCGCGATCTGCCGGGCCGTCAGCTCCCGCTCCAACACCTGCTGTAGCTCGGTCAGGCGGCCGTGCTCGACCCAGCCCGCGAGCGCCGGCCGCCACGCGCCGGTGTGCGGCGTCTGGGCGACGATATCGTAGACGCGATCCGCGGTCGGCTCATCCAGCAGCGCGGCCAGCAGTTCCTGCGGCAGCGAGCCTCCGGGCAGATACCATATGCGCGAGAGGGCCTCGTCCGCGCGGGCGCGCGCGAGCCGGCCGCCGGGGTATTCGCGCAGCCGCGCCTGTCGCAGCCGCAGCGCGGCCAGCAGGTTCGTCAGATCGCGCTCCCAGGCCACGACCTCCCGCACGAGGCTGACGTTTGCGGAGGGCCGCAGCGCGTTCAGCCAGCCCTCGATGTGCGCCGCGTGCTGTCTGTCGAGCGCGGCCTCGAGGATGGCCGGGTCGCCGCGCGCGGCCATCTCCGGCAGCGCCTGGCGCAGCGCCGCGGCATAGGGCAGCTGCCATTGCAGCGCGAGATCGATCATCGCGCGCAGGTTGGGCTGGTGCAGCAGCGCGGTCAGCGCGGTCTCGTCCAGCTCTCCCACCGCCGCGAGCAGGTCAAGCCCGCCCGCTTCCGCCGGCCCCTGGATCTGCTGGCGGAGCACGGCCAACAGGTTGGCGCGATCCCAGCGGGCGAGCAGGATGCGCACCAGTTGGGCAGGCTCGCTGTTGGGCTGATCCATGACCATCGCGCGCACGCGGCCGAGGTGCGCGGTCAGGTCGCGGCGCAGGCCATCGCGCAGCGCGGCCCAGCCGGTGTTGCGCGACAGCGCGGCCTCGATGCTCGCGCGGTAGGGCGTCTCCGCCAGGATCGCGAGCAGCTCGTCGATGCTCGTCCGGGCCAGCAGCTCGCCATACGCCCGCCGCGACAGGAGGCGGCTCTTCATAGCCCGCAGCCGCGCGTTGAGATAACCGTAGTCGTCAGGCATCCGGGCGGCCTTCGGGCAGGTCGGGCCGCGCGTCCGGCTCGCCGGCGCGGCCATCCGTCTGCCACACCGCGGAGACGATGGCGGGCAGGGCCGGCCCGGCCCGTTCCAGGCGCGACTCCAGGGTGTTGTGCACGATGATCCGTTTGTCGACCGTGCGCGCCCGCAGCCCGCCCCAGCTCTTCAGGTCGGGCTCCAGTTGCGCGCCCACCACCTCGAGGTCTTGCAGCATCCTGTCCAGCAGCTCCTGGTCGCGGCCGGTCACGGTGATGATGGGCGCATCGTCCAGCTCGGGCAGCGCCTCCTCCAACAGGCGGCGCAGGATATCCGGGTAGTCCTGGCGGGCGGGCACCGCGGCCAGCGCGGCGTGGGCCGCATCCAACGTGGACTGATAGGCCTCCTGCCACGCCGCGCTGCGCCGGCGTCCGGCCTCCAGCCGCGCCTGATAAAGCCGGGCGGTGCGCTCGTTGTGTCGCACCTCCGCGCCCTGGCGCAGCTCGGCCGCGCGCACCTCCGCGGCGCGGGCCTCGGCCTCGGCCAGGATGGCCGCGACGCTGCGGTCGGCCTCCGCCGCTATCTCGGCGCAGACGCGATCGCCCTCGGCCCGGATGGCCTGCAGGATGTCTTCCAGCGACATGGGCCGCCGCCTCAGGCGCGCTGCCCGAGGATCAGCAGGATCATGGCCGCCACCGCGAACCCCAGGATGACCATCGTCTCCGGGATGGCGACCAGCAGGATGATGCGGCCGGCCAGCTCCGGCTTCTCGGCCATGGCGCCCGCGCCGGCCGAGCCGATCTTGGCTTGCGCATAGCCGGTTGCCAGGGCCGCAAAGCCGATGGCCAAAGCCGCTCCGATCGCGATGAAACCCAAATCCATGTTGGCTCTCCCTTCGTGTTATGCGGTCTCAGTGGGACGTCCGAAGGGGGAGAAGGCGCGGCCCCCTTCCTCGTAGAACTTGCCGAAAAACTCCACGTAATGCAGACGCAGCGCGTGGATGGACGGGCTGAACGCGCCCATCACCAGGTTCAGCGCGTGGAAGAGCGCCGCGATGATCAGCCCCAGCCACAGGCTGCCGACCGTGCCCGCCATGTCGTTTGCGACGCGCGCCAGGTAGACGGACGCCAGGCCGATGGCCGCGATGCGCAGATAGGACAGGATGTTGCCGATGGTGCTGAGCACCTCGATGGGCCCCATCAGCATGCTGGTCGGCCACTCCGCGCGCGCCAGCAGCGCCAGCCCGACCAGCAACAGGGCCACCGCGGGCGTGATGAAGCCGCGAGGAAGCTGCTGCGCGACCGCGGCGATGAGCAGGAACACGGCCACCAGGCCGATGAGCAGGCCCCCGTGCTCGGCAAGCTGGTGCTGCGACTTGCTGCGCCACGCCTGCCAGACGCCCAGCAGCAGGCCGAGCACGATATGGGCGGCCCCGACCGCGATGGTCAGCAGCAGCAGGCTGAACACGGCCTGCGGGTCCTCGCGGGCCAGCCAGAGCGGGTGCAGGCCGATGCGGTGGCCGAGCGTGCCGAGGAACTCGCCATATATGAAGCCAAACACCACGGCCCAGCCGCTGCCAAGCGTCAGGAACCGGGCGAGGTCGTGCAGCGTGGCGTTGCTGCGGAAGCGCCGCGCGGCCCACAGCGAGAGGCCGAGCAGCAGCAGCCCATATGCAACGTCGCCCAGCATCATGCCGAAGAAGAGGGGCATGAAGAAGGCCATCAGGCTCGCGGGGTCGAGCGTGCCGTAGCGCGGCAGCGCCAGGAGCCGGATAAAGAACTCGAACGGGCGGACGACCGGCGCATTCTCCAGCAGGACGGGCGCGGCCCGGCGCTCGGCCGCGGTCATGGGCAGCGGCTCGACGACGATCTGGCTGCCGATCCGTTCCGCCAGCGTCGCTTCCAGCCGGGGGAGCGCCGCGGTCGGCGTCCAGCCGATCAGCACGAAGGCGTAGTCGGTCTCCGCGAGCTGGCTGATGACCTCGAGCTGATCCAGCCGCGCGCGCAGCGCGGCCGCGGCCGCGGCCCAGGCCGCGCGCCAGCGCTGCGCCAGCGCGCGCAGCCCGCCGTCCACGGCCGCGATCTCCGTCCCGACCCCGGCCAGGCGGCGCTCGATGTGGGCCACGGCCTGTTGCAGCGACATGCCGCTCATGTCGGGCGGCAGGCGCACCTGCGTCACCTGCTCGCGGCCGAGCAGGCCGTGCATCTCCGCGGAGATGGCGCGCGGAAAGACGACCAACGCGCCGATGGTATCGCTGTCCAGCGGCGCGGAGACGATGGTGTACTTCTGCTCGACCAGCTCCTTGAGGGTCTGGTCAAGCAGCTCCAGCACTTCGCGGTAGCGCCGATCCAGGAGCAGAGCGATGGTCTCGTAGTCCTTGAACTCCGGCAGGTCGGAGGTGAGGGGGAGCAGCCGGATGAGGGTGGCGCGATAGCGCGGCAGGGAGACCTGTTCGTGGACGAGCGCGTCGCGCTGCTGCGCGAGCGCCTGGATTTGCGGCATGACCTCGTCGAGCTCGGCGCGCAGCGCCTTCATGTCGACGGTCGGCGGGCCGGCCGACAGCGCCGGCGGCTGCGTCGCGTCCGGCCGCGGGAGGATGGTGAGCATGGCGTCCAGCCGGGCGAGCAGGAAGCGGGCCTCCTCGCGCTGGCCCAGCCGATCCACGTCCAGGACCATCGTGCGCAACGAAAGGGACTCCTGCGCCGGCTCGACCTGCACGAGGGCCAGCTCTTGCAGCACGGCCAACGCGCTGTCGAGGCAGGTCTTATGCCCCAGGATGCGCACCTTGGTCATCGGGACGATCATTGTCACCTTCTCCTGGCAGCCGCGGGTCGGCGCGCCCGGCGCGCCCCTTTCAGATCAGGGCAGGATGTAGGCCACGATGGCCTCGACCGCCGCGGCCTGGCGCAAGCGGGCCCGCGCCCGAATCTGCGCCGCGTCCTCGTCCGCCGCGGCCAGCATCTGCGCCGCCTCCGCGGCCAGCTCGTTGCGGGCCGCTTCGAGCGCGGCCGCAACCTCCGCGCCGGTGTCCAGCCGCGCCTGCTGCTCGATCTCCTTCGCCCGGGACTGGGCGCGGGCAATGCGAATCTCGGCATCCAGCTCGGCCTGCCGGATGCGTTCCGCGGTGGCCTGCTCCACCTCGCGGATGGCGGTCAGCAGGTCGTGCGGCTCGGCGGCGGGCTGCATCAGTTGGCCTCCATGCTGCGCTCCAGGCGGGACTGCTGGAGCCGCTTGAAGCGAAAGATGCTCTCGCGCTCGCGTTCTTCGAGCATCATCTGGATATACTCCTTTTCGGCGCGCAGCCGCGGCAGCAGGACGTGTTCCAGCGCGTTCATGCGCCGCGTGGTGGAGCGGATCTCCTGGGCCAGCCGTTGCAGCTGCACCTCCTGCGCGGAAAGGGCGAGCATCAGCCCCACGACGTTCTCGTAGCGTTCGGCCACGGCGTCGATGCGCGGGTTGGTGGTGGTCAGGGCGTAGCCGCGCTCGTCCAGCCGCCGGCCGATCGGCGGCGCGGCCAGCTCCGGCACCTGCACGCCCATGATGTTGGCAACCTGCGCCTCGACCTGGATGCCCTTGCGCGTGGCGAGGGCCGCGGAACGCAGCATCTCGGGCCCGTCATGGGCCTCGGCCGCGGCAAGCGCCTGGCGCGCGTTCGCCGCAGCCTCCTCCAAGGCATCGCTGCGCACCATGACCTGCTCGGCCAGCTTTTGCAGTTCCTTGATCAGCGCGTTGCGTTTCTCGGTGAGGAGGTCTCGACCTTGTTGCGCCAGCTCGATCTGCGTTCGCCGCGCGAGCAGGTTCATGCGGGTGGGGCTGGCGTGTTCCACCATCAAACCTCCAGGATGGGAGTCAGCGTCGTGGGGCCTGAAAAACCTGTCACTGGAATCACCTTGATTTTACTACAGCTCACCGGGTTTGACAAGCCCCGTTTGCGTAATTTTTCGAAAACTGTCTTGACAGCGTCGGCAGCCTATGCTATTTTGCGCCCGTTGTGTGCAGCCGATCGTCAGATCTCGCCCGACCATCCACCGAAAAGGAGCCGCGTATGTTGTTAAAAGATAAGGTCGTCATCATCACCGGCGCGAGCAAGGGCCTGGGCGTCGGCATTGCGGAGACGTGCGCGGCCGAGGGCGCGACCGTGGTCCTGGCCGCGCGCAGCTTCGACAAATTGAGCGAGCTGGCCGCGCGCATCCGCGCGGCGGGCGGCGCGGCGCACCCCGTGCGCTGCGATGTGGGCCGGCTGGACGACCTGCGCCGCCTCGTCGCCGAGACCGTCGGCGCGTTCGGGCGCATCGACGGCCTCGTCAACAACGCGGGCGTCAACTATGTCAAGCCCTTCCTCGAGACCACCGAGGCCGACTGGGAGCGGGTCATCAGCATCGACCTCAAAGGCTCGTTCTTCCTGACGCAGATGGCCGCGCAGCAGATGGTGCGCCAGCAGCCGCGCGGCGGGTCGATCGTGCAGATCGCCAGCGTCCACACCTATGCATCGGTCGCCGGCGCGTCGCCCTACGACGCCGCGAAACACGGCATGGTCGGTTTCAGCAAGGCCGCGGCCATCGAGCTGGCGCGCGAGGGCGTGCGCATCAACGTGCTGTCGCCGGGGCTGTGCCGCACGGAGATCTGGCAGGGGCTGATCGACGCCGCGCCGAGCGAGGAGGCATGCCTGGCCTACTGGAACGCCAACATCCCCGCGGAGCGGCTGGTCGAGCCGGAGGAGATCGGCCGGGCCTGCGTCTTCCTGCTGAGCGACTACAGCAGCGCGCTGACCGGCGCAAACATCATGGCCGACCTGGGGATGACGAGCCAGTTGGTCAGCCGCGAGCCGTACCAGTCGAAGGCCATCGACGGGACGGGGTGACGGGGCTCTCACTACAGATCGGAGCACTTTTTGAATTCCACCCGAACCAGGTCATCGAACGCGCGGCCGGCGTCGCTGCCCGCGCGGCTGCGCCAACAGGTACGCGGGTTCTGGGAGGCGCTGCGCAACACGCCGGAGGCGTTCCGCCTCGTCTGGACGGCCAGCCGCCGCGCGGCGCTGGCCGGCGTCGGCCTCACGATTGTCGCGGCCGGGCTTCCCGCGGCGCAGGCGTGGGCCGGCAAGCTGATCATCGACTCGATCGTGGCCGCCACGCGGCAGGGCATGGCGCCGCTGGCCGGGCTGCGCTATGTCCTGCCCTACCTCCTGCTGGAGTTCGCGTTGCTGCTCATCAGCTCGGTGACGGGTCAGGTGCGCAGCCTCTCCGACCGGATGCTCCAGTCGCAGCTCACCAACCACGTCAACAGCCTGATGATCCGCAAGGCCATCAGCCTGGATCTGCAATTCTTCGAGGACCCTGTCTTCTACGACATGCTGCAGAACGCCCGGCGACAGGCCGACACGAGCGCGCTGGCCATCGTCAACGCCACGCTCCAGATGCTCCAGCAGGTCATCACGCTCGTCTCGTTGATGGCCCTG
>MWBF01000074.1 GCA_002068935.1 Chloroflexi bacterium ADurb.Bin325 | reverse complement strand
TTTCATGTTGCGCCAGGTGAACCCGCCTGGCAACTGAAGTTGCGGCTATCCTTGCGCAGTCTGCCTGCGCAGACTGGAAACTAACCGGCGTAGGCCGGTTTCGTAGAGGTAGCCGCAGTTTCAACTGCCAGGTGGAAGGCCCAATTGCAACCTGACTTCGCCCTGGCCATCAATAGCGCGGGAAGGCCGCCCCTTCGACTCCGAGCCGCACTGCGTCCTCCGCTCAGAGCGCTTCCGGCATTCTTGCCCCCTGGCACGGTCGGAGACCGGCCAGAGCGGGCGGAAAATGCTGGGGCCGGTCTCCGACCGTGCCCCCTGTCCGAGCATCCTAGCAGGTGGACGGCCCGGCGCTGCCGATGACGCAGTCGCTTTGCGCCTTTGCGTGAGATCTCACGCCGTCGGCTCACCGGACGAGCAGCGGCAGATACACGCGCGGCGTCTCGGCCGGCGCGAGGGTTGCTGTCGGCGTTGTCGTGGACGTCGCGGCAGGCGGCGGCGTCGACGTGGGCGTTACCGTCGTGGTGGGCGTCGCGGTCGCGGCCGCGTCATCCACGAGGGCCGCAAACTTGAGGTCGCGCACCGTCATGCCGGCATACGCGATGCGCGGCGCGGCGGATGCATCCAGCGCCAGCGCGGCGTACTGGCCGACGGCCCCCGCAGCATCCACCGTTTCGCACGCCCAGCCCTCGGCCGCGCGCCGCGCATACCTCAGGACCGCGCGCTCGTCGTCCAGATAGGCGATATGCGCCGCGCCCGCGGCGTCCAGCGCGAGCGCGCAGTAGTCGCCGGTCACGGGCGCGCCCGTCTCCACGGTCTCGACCTGCCAGCCCGCGGCCGTCAGATGCGCATACCGCAGGTCGGATGTCTCCTCCGTCTCCTGGGTGAAGCAGATGTGCGGTCGATCCGCGGCGTCCAGCGCCAGCGAGCTGAACCAGCCCGCAAAGGCCTCCGCCGCGACCTCCGTCGTGGCCCATATTGCCCCGGCCCTGACCGCATAGACGAGCGCGGCCGCGCGCGCATCGTAGAAGCTCAGGTGGACGGCCGCGCCGCGGTCGAGCGCCAGCGAGATCGATTCGCCGGTCTGGGTCGGGCCGGACACGACGTCCGCGGCCCATGCGCCGTCCGCCCACGTCGCAACCTTCACGGTCTGATCGCCGCCGTCGTAGTAGGCGATGTACGGCCGATCGGCGGCGAAGCGCAGCGCAGGCCGCTTCGGCCCGGTGCTGTCCAGCGGGCCGACATCGCTGTCCACGATGCTGAGCTGCCATTGGTCACCCATCCACGCGGCGTAGCGAAGCTGGCCGGGCGTCCGTATATCCGCATAGTAGTAATAGGCGATCCGCGGCCGGCCGTCTTGCAGCGCGATGGCCGTATACGCGGGCAGGCCCGGCGCGGCGTCCACCATCTGGAATGCCCACTCCGCGCCCGACTGTTGCGCATAGCGCAGGCTGCCGGCCTCGATATCGCGGTAGCTGATATGGGCCGCACCCGCGGCGTCCAGCGCCAGCGCGGCGTATGCGCCGGTGGTGCGCGCGACATCGAGCGTGCTGAACGTCCAGTTCAGGCCGGGCCGCCTGGCGTACGCCAGCTCCAGCCCGCGCCGATAGGCGATGTGGGGCGCGCCGGCCGCATCCAGCGCCAGCGATGTATCGCGGTCGCCCGCGGCGTCGATCCGCTGCCGAAACCATTCGCTGCCCGTCCAGCGCGCGTACTTCAGCCCGTTGTAGGCCCGATAGCTGATGTGCGCATAGTTCGGACGAGCCAGCCGGCGCGCGTCAGCCGGGCCAGCCGCAGCTCGGCGCGGCCGCCGGCGTTCGCGCCGGTGTAGGCTATCTGCGGGCTGCCGATGCTGTCCAGCGCGAGGGAGCGGCCCGCCATGACGCCAGCGGCGTCCACGGTCTGCGTCACCCAGTCGCTCTGCCCCGGATATACATGAAACAGCGCGCCGGCCCCGTAGACGATGTGCTGTGTGTCGCTGCTGTCGAGAGCCAGGTCTACTGCGCCGCCCGTCGCATAGCCGATGGTTTCATGGACCCAGGTCGATCCGCTGGGATAGGCATAGATGATTGCGCCGGTGGCCGCGTCCCGGTAGGCCGCGTGCGGCGCGCCGACCGCATCCAGCGCAAAGCCGAGCGGCGCGTCGAGCGTCACGCCCGCCTGGACGGTCTCCGTGCGCCAGCCGATCCCGTCGCGCGTCGCATGCCGGACCGCATGGCGCACGGCGTCATAGTAAAGAAAGTGGGGCGCGGCGGCCGCGTCCAGGTCGAGCGCGGCGAACCGGCCCGCGCCGGGGCTGGCGTCCACGACGGCCTGCTGCCAGAGCGCGCCGTCGAACCAGGCATAGTAGAGGTGGTCACCGCCGTAGGCCACATGGGGCCGGCCCGCCACGTCGAGCACGAGGCTGCGCGGGCCCATGTCCTCGAACCACTTGGGCGCGTCGAGGCTCCGCACCTGCCAGGCCGGCGCCGCAATACCGGCCGCGCCGGGCGACTGCGCCTGGGCCGACAGCAGCGCGCTGCCCAACAGGATGGCCGCGGCAAGGGCCAGACAGGCAGCTTTCCAGGCGAAGTTAGAATCGCTCTGGCTCGGTCGGAGACCGGCCAGAGCAGTTTTCTCGAATAGGCGCTTAGAATGCGAGTTACGCAAAGGACCCCCCGGCGGAAGTGGGCACATCCCGCAGATATTGTGGATGGGCAGGATGATACCACGAAGCGCTCGTCCGGTCAGTGAGCGCCGCGCCATTGACCCGCGCCAGGCCGGCTCTCTGCGGCTCGGTGCGGCCGCCGCCGCCACCCCGCGAGCGCGGCTGCGCCGCCGGCCAGCAGCAGCCACGTCGCCGGTTCGGGGATCTCCGCCGGCGGCGGAGCCGGTACGCTGCCCGGCGGGGGCGTGGGATCCTCGAGGCACTGCCACGTCGCACCGTAGTCGTAGGAACGATACAGGTAGTACTGGCCTTGCGTCCCGGCCAGATGCTTTTCGTAGAGTTCGCCGAACAACTCGACGCTACATACGCCGGACGGCAGGCAGTACTCCGCGGCCGCGTGTAACCGCAAAGGGTAAGCTGTCGCCGGCTGCCAGGTCTGCCCGCCGTCGCGGCTGACACTGGAGCGCTCATAGTCCACCAACCAGAGCGTCTGATCCTGCGCATAGCGCGGCGATAGCAGCAGTTGGGGCACGCTGCCGCCGACCTCCACCAAGGAATCCCCCTGCAAGGCCCATGTGACGCCTGCATCCACACTCTTGTACACCGTCGGTTTGTACGAGGAGAAATTGACGCAGAAAAGGGTCCGATCGCTGGCGTATTGCGGCGAAAAGCGCAGACTGGAGAGGCCCATCCCGCCCAGATAGATGCCGGTATCCGCGCGCGCCCAGGTCAGCCCCGCGTCAGTGGACTTCCACAGCCCACCGTTGTAGTGGTACGCGCCCAGGGACATCAGCAGCGTGCGATCTCGGACGAAGTCCGGCGAGACCGCCAGTTCATCCACGACCAGCCCGGTAGGAATGTACCCCGCGAAGAGATGCTGCGCATCGCCCAAGGCAAAGGTGTTCGGAGTGGCTTGCGGCAGGGCGACGACCCGCCAGGTGAATCCGCCGTCGTGAGAGATGTTGGTGGCCGTGCGAAAGGTGACGCTCAAGGTCTGATCCATCGCAAAGTTCGGGGAGAGGTCGATTCTTGCGCGATACGGCTCGGTGAACGGCAGGTCCGGCAGCCGCTCCCAGGTGTGTCCCCGATCCGTGCTACGGTAGAGGTAATGGATGTAATCCTGAAGCGCCCATTCGCCCGCAGCGAAGAGGATATTGTCCTGTGCGACGGTCGGCGAGGGATAGATGTGGCCCTGGTGGGACACCTGACAGGCGGGCAAAGGGAGCGCAGCCTCGGCCAAGACCAAAGATTCGAAAATGCCCAGTACCAGCACCACCAAACCAAGACAGGCTAAAGACCACTTAGGCATGGTGTTCCTCCTACCGGCAGTCTGGCCCGGGACAGGCACAGGCCGCGCATTGAGCCGCGGCCCAGGCCCGAACCGGATCAATGTGACGACCAGCATGGGCCGCGAACCGGGCGAGGGTCATCATCGCCGCCGCCGCCACCCTGCGAGCGCGGCTGCGCCGCCGGCCAACAGCAGCCAGGTCGCGGGTTCGGGGACCTCCGCCGGGGGCGGAGCCGGTACGCTGCCCGGCGGGGGCGTGGGATCCTCGAGGCACTGCCACGTCTGCCCGTAGTCGTAGGAACGATACAGGTAGTAGGTGTCCCCACCTGCTCCCCGTTCGGGTGGGATGCCATACAGTTCTACTCCACACTCACCGGACGGCAGACAGTACTCTGCCACGGCTTGCAGCCACAGCGGGTAAGCTGTCGCCGGCTGCCAGGTCTGCCCCCCATCGCGGCTCACAATCGCTCGGTAGTATTCCAGTAGCCACAACGTTTGATCCTGCGCGTAGCGAGGCGAGATCAGCAGGTCCGGCGGGCTGGACCAGAAGTCGAGGTGCGCCGCCGGCAAGTGCTGCCAGACAGCGGCTGCGTCCGTGCTCTTGTAGACCCCCCAGGCGCGGGCGGAGCTGTCGTAACAGAAGAGCGTGCGGTCGGTCGCGAACTGCGGCGAGAAGACCAGGCTGTAGATGCCCAGCCCGCTGAGATCGAGCCCCGCATCGGCCCGTTGCCAGGTCAGCCCAGCATCGGTTGACAGCACCAGGCCGCCGTTGTAGTGGTACGCTCCCAACGACATCAGCACGGTGTGGTCCTGCGCGAAAGCCGGCGAGACGAAGATACGATCGACGTCCAAGCCCATTGGAACGCTTCGCCAGGTCTGGCCGCCGTCATGCGATACCTGCACCTCTCCTGGCACGCGATTCTCCGGCGGGAGCTCCCGGCCGTAGCCGGCGAAGAGGTGTTGCGCATCGCCCAGTGCGAAGGCATTGGGATCGGGACGGGGAAACACTACCGTGCGCCAGGTGACCCCGCCAGTATTCGAGATGTTTGTGGCTGAATTGAAGGTGACTGCCAGGGTCTGATCGGTCGCATAGTTCGTCGAGAAATTGATCTGGGCGCGGTGGTTCTCCGTGAACGGCAGGTCAGGTAGACGTTGCCAGGTCAAACCGCGGTCAGTACTAATGCGTAGATAGTGCACATAGCGATCTGTGGGTGACCATTCGTTGGTCGTAAACATGGTGTGATCCTGAGCAAAAGTTGGAGAAGGGTAAAGCGCTCCACCTGCGAAGGACTGACAGGTTGGCAACGGGGGCGCAACCTGAGCAAGCACCGATTGGCCTGAAACCTCGATCACCAACGCTACCAAGCAGAGATAGGTCAAGTATCGTAGGGGCATGACGTCCTTCCTCACGGGCAATTTGGCCCGGGACAGGCGCAGGCCGCGCATTGAGCCGCGGCCCAGGCTTGACCGATGACGGTCAGTTGCGGCACGGTGGGCTGCTGTTGCAGCGGGCAATCGACCAAGCCGATGGCCAACAGATCGCTGGCCGTGAAGTCCTTGACCGATCCATCACCCCTGAGACGACAATCATGGGTCGAGAACCAGGCCAGACCATAGATGATGGGCGTGGGTGTCGGCGTCGGCGTGAGTGTTGGCGTCGGAGTGAAATCGCGACGCACCAACGGCAAATGCTGCTGATAGTCCGCGACAAACTGGGGCGTACCCAGGATGGAGCGGAACAGGCCGTCGGGCGTCGGGGTGGCAGTCGGAGTCGGTGACGTACGGATCGGTGATCTGAATAGATGCGCCGCAGGACTGGCCGCACTGTGCTGCAGTTGCGGGTTCAGCAAGAAGGTGACTACGAGGGCGAGAGCGAGGGTGAGAAGCGGCCACAATACACGGGAAACGATACGCAGCATAGGATCCCTCCCGGAACGACGATGTTCCGGCGATATGGGCACATACGCCACAAAACGTAGCTGCTACTGATGCGAATAATATCACAGTCAATTATGTATGTCAAGACAATTGCGCATTATGGGTGCATTTCAGTTCCGGGGCACGTTCTAGCGGAGCATCCTGAGCGAAGTGCGGCCAAGCCACGCCTGGGGCCAAGCGCAGCTTGGCTGGGACGCAGCGCACGTAGTCGCTCGGTGCGGAGCGACCGTGGAGGCTGATCCTTCGACTGCGTCCGCCGCAAGCGGCGGCCTCCGCTCAGGATGCTTGCCTGCCCGCAAATGAAAAGCACCCTCCCCCAACCAAACGAGCGTCAGCGTTATTCTTGCCGTCACATGGGCCGTATGGTATACTCACACGTCGGGCCAGTGACCCAATTATACACGCCTGCGTTCCGACTGGCCGTGCCCAGCCAGCGCGTCGCGCACAGGGCTGGGTTCCAGGGAATCACGCCGGCGGAAGATCAAACGGAAAGGGAGAACCGCATACCGTGTCAGTCATTTCTATGAAGCAGTTGTTGGAGGCGGGCGTCCACTTCGGGCACCGCACGCGGCGTTGGCACCCGAAGATGCGCACGTTCATCTTCACCGAGCGCAACGGCATCCACATCATCGACCTCCAGCAGACCATGCGCCAGGTCAATACCGCCTACACCGCCATCCGCGACACCGTGCGCGAGGGCGGGCTGGTGCTCTTCGTCGGCACCAAGAAGCAGGCGCAGGAAACCATCCGGCAGGAGGCCGAGCGCGCCGGCATGCCCTTCATCGTACATCGCTGGCTGGGCGGCACGCTGACCAACTTCCGCACCATCCGCCAGCGCACCGAGTACATGCAGGAGCTGGAGCGCCGCGAGGCGCGCGGGGAGCTGGATCGCCTGCCCAAGAAGGAAGCGCTGCTGCTGCGCAACGAGCTCCAGCGCCTCAACACGCGCATCGGCGGCCTGCGCAACATGCCGCGGCTGCCCGACGTGATCTTCGTCGTGGATGTGATGCGCGAGTCGCTGGCCGTGACCGAGGCCAACAAGCTACACATCCCGATCGTCGCGATGGTCGACACCAACTGCGACCCCGACCCGATCGACTACCCCATCCCGTCCAACGACGACGCCATCCGCGCCATCAAGCTGATGGCCGGCAAGATGGCCGATGCGGTGATCGAGGGGCTACAGATGCGCGCGGTCGATGAGGCGGATCGCGACGCGGAAGCGGCCGCGGATTACGAGCCGGACGAGCTGGCCGACGAGAAGCCGACCTATGTATCGGCGCTCGACCTGATGGAACAGGACATGGAAGAGGGCGAGCCCGAGGAGTATCTCGGCCCGTCGGTGCTGGCGCGCCTGGCGCAGGGCCTCGATGAGGAAGCCGCGCCGGCCGCGGCCGAAGAGAGCGCCGCGGCCGCCGCGCCTGAGACGACAGACGCAGAAGAGGCCAATTAAGGAGTTCAGCGTGGAAATTACCGCAGCCATGGTTAAGGAACTGCGCGCGCTCAGCGGCGCAGGGGTTTTGGAATGCCGCAAGGCGCTGGAGGCGACAGAGGGCGACTTCAACAAGGCGGCCGAGCTGCTGCGCGAGAAGGGCCTGGCCGTCGCGGCCAAGAAGGCCAGCCGCGAGGCACGCGAGGGGCTGATCGGCCATTACGTCCACATGGGCAGCAAGGTCGCCGGGCTGGTCGAGGTCAATTGCGAGTCCGACTTCGTGGCCCGCACCGAGCAGTTCCAGACGCTGTGCAAGGATCTGGCCATGCAGGTCGTGGCCGCCCGGCCCGTCTACACGCGCATCGAGGACATCCCGGCGGATGTCGTGGAGCAGCAGCGGGCGCAATTCCGCGCCGAGGCCGATGCGAGCAAGCCGGCCGAGGTCATCGAGCGCATCGTCGAAGGCAAGATGGCAAAGTTCTACGAGGAGAGCGTCCTGCTGGAGCAGCCGTTCATCAAGGACGAGGGCCTGCTCATCAAGGATCTCCTCACGCAGACGATTGCCAAGCTGGGCGAGAACATCGTCGTCCGGCGTTTCAGCCGTCTCGAAGTCGGCGGCTGAGCCGTCATGAGCGCTCTCCGCTACCGCCGCATTTTGCTGAAGCTGGGGGGCGAAGCCCTGGCCGGCGAGGGTGGTTTTGGCATCGACCCCCATCAAGCCAACATCGTCGCCGGCAAGATTCGCCGCCTGCGAGACATGGGCGCGGAAGTCGCGGTCGTCATCGGTGCGGGGAACCTCTGGCGCGGGAAGGACGGCCAGGCGCACGGCATGGAACATGTCACCGCCGACCACATGGGGATGCTGGCGACGGTGATGAATGCCCTGACCCTGGCCGACGCATTGCGCCGCCTCGGGATCGAGCCGCGGGTGATGACGGCCATCGAAATGCAGAGCGTAGCCGAGCCATATATCCGCGGCCGGGCCATCCGCCACCTGGAAAAGGGCTATGTCATCCTGTTGGCCGCGGGCACGGGCAACCCGTATTTCACCACCGACACGGCCGCCGCGCTGCGCGCCATGGAGATTCACGCCGAGGTCGTCATCAAGGCGACCAAGGTGGACGGCGTATACGACAAAGATCCCAAGCGCAACCCCGATGCCAGGCGTTTCGATCGCCTGACCTACATCCAGGCCCTGAACATGCGCGTCGGCGTCATGGACAGCACCGCTCTCACGATGTGCATGGACAACGACCTGCCGATCATCGTCCTGGATCTGTGGCAGTCGAACGCAGTCGAACAGGCCGTGCTCGGTGAGCCGGTCGGCACGCTGGTCAGCGCGTAGCTGACGACGATGCAGACCTTCGAGGCGCTGCGGCGCCCGCACGACGGCGCGTCCTCGAAGAGCTGAGCCTGAGAGGAGGAGTGTCGTGATCAAAGACGTCCTGCAAGATGCTCGCGAGCGGATGTCCAAGACTGTCGAGGCCCTGCAGAGCGATCTGCGGGGCATCCGCACGGGCCGCGCCTCGCCGGCCCTGCTCGAAGGGGTCAAGGTAGATTACTACGGCACGCCGACGGGCCTGAACCAACTGGCCGGGGTCACCGCGCCAGAGCCGCGGCTGCTCGTCATCCGGCCCTGGGATCGCACGACCATCGCCGCGATCGAGAAGGCTATCCTGAAGTCGGATCTGGGGCTGAACCCCAGCAACGACGGTCAGGTCATCCGGCTGGTCATCCCGCAGTTGACCGAGGAGCGCCGCCGCAGCCTGAACAAGCAGGTGGCGAAGCGGGTCGAGGAGGCGCGCGTCTCCGTGCGCAACATCCGCCGCGATGCGATCGAGATGCTGCGCGACCTCGAAAAAGAGAAGGTGATCAGCGAGGACGACGAGGAGGACGGCGGCAAGAAGGTGCAGGAGCTGACGGACGACTACGTCAAGCAGATCAACGAGGTCGGCAAGGCCAAAGAAGCCGATATCCTCGAAGGATAGCGGGCAGACCGGCAGATAACGCCGGTTTGCCTGCCGCGCAGACCGGCAGCCGGGCGAACTCGAAGGCTCCGGCCAGGCCCCGCCCGAAACGCGGCCTTCGAGTTCGGCGGTCCGCCGGAACCAGCCTGAAAGGCCCCGCTATGCCGAGCCAAACCTGGCGTGAACGTTACCCGGAGATCACCCGCGTGCCCTACCACGTTGGCATCATCATGGATGGCAACGGGCGGTGGGCGCAGGCCCGGGGCCTGCCCCGGCTGGCCGGCCACAAGGCCGGCACCGAGAACATCCGCCGCGTCCTGCGCGCGGCGACCGAATACGGCATCAAAGCCCTCACCATCTACGCCTTCTCCACGGAAAACTGGGGCCGGCCGGCCGACGAGGTGGCCGGGCTGATGAACCTGCTGGGCCAGGTCATCCGCCGCGAGACCCGCGACCTGCACGCCAACGGGGTGCGCATCCTGCACAGCGGACGTCTGGAGGGCATCGCGCCGAACCTCGTGCGCGAGATCCAGGCGGCGATCGCCCTGACGCGCGAGAACGACCGCATCACGCTCAACGTGGCCTTCAATTACGGCGGCCGCGCCGAGATCGTGGACGCCGTGCGCCATATCATGCGCGATGGGCACACGCCCGAAGAAGTGACCGAAGAGCTCATCTCGCACTATCTCTATACCGGCGGCCTGCCCGACGCCGACCTGATCGTGCGCACGGGCGGCGAGTACCGCCTCAGCAACTTCCTGCTGTGGCAGTCCGCCTATGCGGAATACTATGCCACGCCCACCTTCTGGCCCGACTTCGATGAAGACGAGCTGGCCGCGGCCCTGATCGAATATAGCCAACGCGAGCGCCGGTTCGGCAAAGTCCCCTCCGCCGACGGAACCCAATAGCTCGACTCATACGGAGACCGCCATGCTGCGCGCGCGCGTCTTGAGCGCCCTCGTCGTAGTTCCCGTAATCGCCCTGCTGGTGTACTGGGGCGGCCTGCCCTGGCTCGGCTGCATCCTCCTGGTCGGCGTCCTGGCCTGGTACGAGATGAACGATCTCCTGCGCCGGCCGGCGTGGTCCGCCGACCGCCTCCTCAGCCTGGCGTTCATCATAGCGGCCCTGCTGGAGGCCTATCTCCATCAGACCGGCCGCGTGCAGGCGGATCTCTTCCGGCCGCTGATCGCGGGGCTGCTCATTCTGGGGCTGGTCGCGGCCCTCTACGACAAGGCCGACCAGCCCGTGCAGCGGTGGGCGATGAACACCGCGGCCTCGCTCTATCTCGGGTTCCTGCTCAGCCATCTCGTCACCCTGCGCCTGCTCTCCGCGGGCCTGCGATGGACCCTGGCCGCGCTGACGCTCACCTGGGTCTACGATGCGATGGCCTTCTTCGTCGGCAGCGCGCTGGGCAGGCACAAGCTCTGGCCGCGCATCAGCCCGAAGAAGTCGTGGGAGGGGCTGATCGGCGGCACGCTCGCCATCCTCATCGTGGGGCCGCTGCTCGGCCTGTGGCTGCTGGAGATCGGGCCGGCGCGCGGGCTGTTGTTGGCCGCGCTGGTCGCGCTGGCCGCGCCCTTCGGCGACTTCGCCATCTCGCTCTTCAAGCGGACGGCCCGGGCCAAGGACAGCGGGCACCTGATCCCGGGCCACGGCGGCATCCTGGATCGGCTCGACAGCCTGCTCTTCACCTTTCCGGTGGTCACTTACTTTGCCATCTTCAGCCTTGGGGGGTGAACCGTGACGCAACCTGCATCGACGCGACGCATCATCAATTCCTGGGTGATGTACGATTGGGCCAACTCAGCCTTTGCGACCACCTCGATGGCCGCGGTGCTGCCGGTGTTCTTCAGCACCGTGGCGGCCAAAGGCGTGTTGACGCCCGTCCAGGCCAGCAGCGCCTGGGGCATCATCAGCACCATCGGCATGCTGCTCGTGGCCGTGGCCGCGCCGGTGTTGGGCGCCATCGCGGATTACAGCGGCTCCAAGAAGCGCTTTCTCACCGCGTTCGCCGTGCCCGGCATCCTGGCCGCCGCGCTGATGGTCTTCATCGGCACGGGCAACTGGCTGCTGGCGGCCGTGCTCTATATCGTCGGCGAGATCGGCTTCTCCGGCTCGATCATCTTCTACGATTCGCTGCTGCCCCACATCGCCAGGGCCGACGAGATCGACATGGTCTCCGCGCGCGGCTATGCGATGGGCTATCTCGGCGGCGGGCTGCTGCTGGCGCTCAACGTGCTGATGATCCAGATGCCCGACGCGCTGGGCATCACGGCCTTCGGCGCGCGCTTCGGCGTCGGCGGCACGGAGATGGCGACCCGGCTCAGCCTGTTCAGCGTCGGCGTGTGGTGGGCCATCTTCTCGATCCCGCTCCTGCGCAACGTGCCGGAGCCGCCGGCCGCGCCGCTGCGGACGGATCGGCCGGTCAACCCGGTACGCGGCGGCTTTGCCCGGCTGCTCACCACCTTCCGCGAGCTGCGCCTCTACCGCCAGTTGCTGATCTTCATCATCGCCTTCTGGATTTACAACGACGGCATCGGCACCATCATCAAGATGGCGACCATCTACGGCGCGGAGATCGGCATCGGCCAGATCGACCTGATCGGCGCGCTCCTGCTGACCCAGTTCGTCGGCATCCCCTTCTCGCTGCTGTTCGGCCGGCTGCCGCGCCGCGACGACCCGAACCAGCCCTTCTTCCTCAGCATGGTGCTCTACAACGCGCTGACCATCCCGGTGATCGGCGTCCTGGCCCCGCGGTTTGGCGTCACGAGCGGACCGCTGGCGGTGGGCATCGTGCTGGCCAACCAGGCCATCGCGCTCCTGCTGGCCCATTTCGTGGGCCGGCGGCTGCTGGCCGGCGTCGCGCGGCGCATCAACACCAAGAACGCCATCCTGGTCGCCCTCGGCGTCTACGGCCTGGTATCTATCTGGGGCTACTTCATGGCGACCGCGGTCGAGTTCTGGCTGCTGGCCGTGATGGTCGGGCTGGTGCAGGGCGGCAGCCAGGCGCTGAGCCGCTCGCTGTTCGGCAACATGATCCCGAAGGCGCAGACCGCGGAGTTCTTCGGCTTCTACGACATGAGCTCGAAGTTTGCGGGGCTGCTCGGCCCGCTGATGTTTGCGCTGGTGGGGCAGGCCTTCGGCAGCAGCCGGCTGAGCATCGTCTCGCTGATCGTCTTCTTCGTCGTCGGCGGGCTGATCCTGAGCCGGGTGAACGAGGAGGAGGGGGTGGCGCTGGCCCGCG
>MWBF01000073.1 GCA_002068935.1 Chloroflexi bacterium ADurb.Bin325 | reverse complement strand
CGCGGGCCCGCCGAGGCTGTTGCGCGGCAGCCCCGCGTCGATGTTCGTCCAGCCGCCCCCGTCTGCGCCCGCGGCCGCGACATAGCGCCACAGGCCGGTCGCGGTCTCGGCATAGAGGACGTGCTCGCCCTCGCCGCTCGTGACCGCGAGGTTCAGCACCGTCTGGCCGCGCAGCCCCAGCGCGCGCCAGCCCGTCTCGTCGCCGCGCGCGACCAGCGGCCGGGCCAGGAGCGGGGCCATGAAGAGCAGGCTGACGGCGAACAGCGGGACGAGATAGCCCAGGCGCGCCCGGCGCGCCGCCGCGAACCGGCGTCGGGCGGCCTGCAAAGGGGCAAGGACAAGGACACGCGATGGCATGGGGCTACCTGGACGGCCGCGTGGGCGCGGGTCCCGCGCGCTCGTTCCAAAAATCGACGGTCACGCACTCGGCGGCCGGCGCGAGCACGACCACGGTCGGGTTCGGGCTGATCGCGTGCCAGTCAGGCTCCAGCCGCTCGCTTACGCTATAGCTGCCGGGGGCCAGATCCGTAAACCGATAGTTGCCGGCCGCATCCGTGTGGGCGCTCGTCGCCGCGCCGCCGCCCTCCAGCGTAACGATCCAGCGCGCGAGCGGCGCGCCGTCCTTCACGTCGCGCAACTGGCCCGCGATGCAGGCCAGCGCGGGCGACGCGGCCGTGGCCGCGGGAGCGCGGGTGGCCGCGGGCGGCGCCGCGGGCGTCACGACCGCGAGCGCCGCGATATCGCCCCGCACCTCGACCGCGGTGACCGGCAGCCAGCCCTCGGCCTCGCCGCCCGCGGCCGCCAGACAGCACACGCGCAGCCAGAGGCCGTCCGCGCGGCGGCCCGTGATCGTCAGCTCGCTCCCGGCCGGGACCTGCCCGACGATGCCGTAGGCGCTGCCGGGGCCGCTGCGCGCGCTGATCGGGCCTTGCAACACGACCGCGCGCGGCCGCGGGGTCGGCGCGGGCGTGGGGGTGTCGGTCGGCCGCGGGGTCGGCGTCGGCGTGAAGGAGCGGGCCAGCGCCTCGCCCTCGACCGCGCGGCGGCTGTCGTCCACCGGCAGGCCCTGCGCGCGGCTGTACAGCGCGATGGCCGCGGGCACATCCCCGCGGCGCAGCGCGACGTCCGCATCGGCCAGCAGCAGGTCGTAGAGCTGCCGCGCGATGCGGCCCTGGCCGAAGCCGGGCAGCTCCGAGGCCTGGATCTCCGCGATCAGCGCCTCCAGCCGCGTCTCGGCCTCGTCCCGCTCATCGCGCGCAAGCGTGCGCAGCGCCTCCAGATACAGCCCGCCGAGCCGCCGCACCTCCAGCGCCATGCGGTTGCGCGGGTGGATGCCCAGCGCGCGGGAGAAGTACTCCACCGCCTGTTCGAGCGCGCGCAGATCCGCCGCGGGCTGGCCGTCCCCCGTGCCCTCGACCAGCGCCTGCCCCGCGTTCAGATAGCACACGAACAGGAACTCGTTGACCGCCTCGGTGCGGTAGGAGCCGTCCAGCTCCTTGATCTTCTCGAACTGCTCGATGGCCGCGGCCCACTGGCCCAGGTCATAGAGACGGCTGCCGTCGGCGTAGAGCGCGGCCAGGCGGCTGCGCTGCGCCACGAAGTCGGCGCGCGCCTGCGCATCCGCGTAGCCGGGGTCCACTGCCAGGATCTTGGCAAGCTCCGCGGCCGCGCGCTCCCAGTCCTCCTCCGCGATGGCGGCCTCCGCGGCCGCATAGCCCTGGGCCAACATCTGCTGGCGCTCGGCGCGCGCAAGGCCGGAGCGCGCCTGCGGATCGTCCGACGCCAGCGCGAGCAACTGGCGGAAGGCCTCCTGCGCGCCCTCGTAGTCGCCCGCGGTCAGGCGCTCCTGCCCGCGGTTGAAGAGCTCTTGCGCGTCCCGCTCGGAGGCCCGGTTCCACGGCAGCAGGGTCTGCCAGGAACGGGCGGCCGAGCCGGGCGCGCCCACCTGGAGCGCGACCAGGAGTAGCGCGGCCACGCCGATGACCCCCAGCAGGCCCACACCCCACACGCGCCATGCGCCGCCCCTGCGTCGCGCGGGCTGGGCCGGGCCGCGCGGCGCGCCATACGCCGGCTCCGCGGGGGCCTCCGGCGCGGCCGCCTCAAGCTGGAGGAACCACTGCACCTCGTCCAGCAGCGCGTCAAGGCCGGGCCGCGTCGGCTGGAGCGCCTTGAGCCGGCCGAAGCGTTCGAGGGCCTGTTGCCAGTTGCGGTGCTGGTATGCGGCCATGCCCTCGTAATAGAGCGCCTCCGCGGGGTCGGGCGGCGGCGACTGGCCGTAGGCGCGGCGGGCCGCGGCCGGCGGGCGGGCGTTTGCGGCCCGCGCGCGGCCGGACGGGCTGCCGTTGGTCGGCTGGCCCGGCGTCGATTCGGCTTCAGCCCTGGAAGACTCAACCTCGGCCATAAACTCGTTCTGTTGCTAACTCGCCGAATGCCTGAAATCTATCCGAAAATCGCTGAACGGCCGGCCTCGCCCCCTCTCCTGACATGCGAGCCGAAAGCTCGCATGTCAGGAGAGGGGGATGGGGGGTGAGGTAAGCCGGAGCAAATTTCCGGATAGACACCCACATCACCGCGGCGGGTCCGCGCTGTTGTCGTCGGATGGCGCAGCCACGGCGGCCGCGCCCGCATCCACGGCGGCCGCGCCCATCTCCGCGGCGGCCGCCGGCCCTGCCCCATGCCCCACGGTCAGCGGGAGGAAATAGCGATAGCTGTAGGGCCAGCCCTGCAACTGGATGTCGTCCACATAGCTCCAGGTGTTGTACAGGTTGTCGTAGCGGTTATGGTTGGCAAAAGTCAACTGGATCGTCTGCCCCGCAAACTGCGTCAGGTCGATGAACGCCTGCTGCCAGCCCGTGTCATAGGGCGCGGACAGCTGGTTGCCGTACCGGTTCGTCGGGTTGCCCGCACGCAGCAGCAGCGCCAGCGGCCGGCCCGCGGCGTCGTTGGCCCAGACATCGAACGTATCCTGGTCGCGCTTGTATGTGGGGCTGTACATCACGTCCCAGCTCAGCACGCGATAGCGGAAGGTCAGGGTCGGATCCGGCACCTGGTTGAGCGGCGGGACCTGGACGGTCTGTGCGATCATCGCATAGCCGACCGGCACGCGCCCCGGCTGATCCAGGCTGGGCCCGTAGTCTTCCGTGCCGAGCCGGGCGACGAAGCTGTTGCCCGTCGGCGTGTCGAACGGGATCACCGCCTTATAGAGCAGGCCCGTGGTCTCCCAATCGCTGAACGTGCCCGTGTCGAAGCGGCCGTTGCGGATCGTCTCGACCACCGCGTATGCGGGCTCGCTCCACGCGCCCTGATGGCCCGCCAGATCGCGGGCGCGGGCGCGGAAGAAGTACGTATGCCCGCGCTGGCCGGCGAAGCGCGCGGCCGACTGCCGCGTGTCCACCTGCCAGTTCTGCCACGCGCCGTCATAGCCGTCGCGGAACTGCACATCCACCCGATCCACGCCCGAGCCGGGCTCGGGGTCGTGATGCTGCCAGCGCACCTCGAACTCCGGCGTGGGCTGATAATGGCTCTGCACGCTCACGCTGGCGCCGGGCGCGCGGCGGTCGATCGCGACGGCGAAGAGCTGTTCCGGCTCCGCGTTGCCGGCGTTGTCCAGCGCGGAGACGCCGACCGTATGCGCGCCGTCCTGGTCGATGGTGAACGCGGCCCCGGTCTGCCAGGGGCCGCCGTCGATGCGATAGCGCAGGCTCGCCAGCCCGCTCGTCGCATCCGTCGCGCTCAGCGCAAACGTCACCGGCCCGATGTACCAGCCGTGCGCGCCGGATGCGCCCGACCGCCCGACGGTCGTGATGGGCGAAGTCGCATCGTACCACAGCGCCTCCGGCAGGGCAACCGCCGTGCGATGGTCGGCGTTCCCCGCGCCGTCGCGCAGCCAGGCGTAGACGGTGTGCTTGCCCTCGTCGGGCACGCGCAGGCCGTACAGCAGCTCGCTCGCCGGATAGAAGGTCCCGTCGGTGGGGTCGGCCGGCGGGCTGTCGAAGCGCACATAGATCCCCGCGATGCCGGACTGATCCAGCGGCGCGCGCCATGCCAGATAGAACGCGTTCTCCTGCTGCCAGCCGGCCGGCCCCGCGGTCAGGTCGAGCGGCGCGGGCGGCGCATCCGGGTCGAAGCGCAGCGTCGCCTGTTTGACCGTCTCGATGTTCCCCGCGACGTCCTCCGCCGCATACTGCAAGGCGTACTTCCCCGGCGCATCGAGCGTGAACTGCACGCTCGCGTCCGCGGTCGTCACCCACTCGCCGCCGTTCAGCCGATAGCGCAGCCGCGCCACGCCGGAATGGGCGTCCTCCGCGGCCAGGAGCACGGTGAGCGACGAGCGATACCAGCCGTCCTCGCCGGCCAGGCCCTGCACCGTGTGGGTGGTCGTCGGTGGGGTCGCGTCATAGCGCAGGAGCGGCGCGACCGCGCGATTGCGGTGATCGGCGTTGCCGGCCCCGTCGCTCAGCCAGAGATAGAGGCGGTGCGCGCCCTCGCCGGACACGCTCAGGCCCGTGATGCGGTTGGTGACGGGCAGCAGCTCGCCGTCCGTCGGGCCGGCAGGCTCCGTGTCCAGCCGGTAGTACACGCCGCTGATGCCGCTGAGGTCGGTGGGGTTGGCCCACTGCACCGTGAAGCTGTTGGCGCGGCTCCACGTTTCGGGCGCGACGGTGACGGCCGTGGGCGCGGCCGGCGCGTTCTGATCCAGCTTGACCTCCACCGGGAACGAGCTTTCGACGTTGCCCGCGGCATCCACCGAGTAGAAGTTGATGGTGTAGCTGCCGTTCTCGTCGAGCACGAACTGCGTACCGGCCTGCCACGCGCCGCCGTTGATGCGGTAGTAGGTGGCCGCCACCCCGGATGCATCGTCCGTCGCGATCAGCGTCACCGTCACCGGCGACGTATACCAGTTGTTCTGGCCCAGCGTCCCCTCCAGCAGGTAGGCCGTCGCGGGCGGCTCGGTGTCCACCGGCGCGTCGAGCGTCTGCACCGGGCTGCGGTTGCCCGCGCCGTCCTGGCCGT
Organism: Chloroflexi bacterium ADurb.Bin325; assembly: GCA_002068935.1. Classification (GTDB taxonomy): domain Bacteria; phylum Chloroflexota; class Anaerolineae; order CG2-30-64-16; family CG2-30-64-16; genus MWBF01. The sequence goes on along the minus strand of MWBF01000073.1, from coordinate 7,532 downwards.
AGTAGGCGATCTGGTGCAGCCCGCTTTCCTCCAGCCGGATCTGCGTCCCCGTCTGCCACTCGCCGCCGTCGAGCTGATAATAGCCGACCGCCGGCGCGGAGACCGCGTCGTCCGCGGTCAGCGTTAGGGTAATGGGCGCGACATACCAGCCGGTCGGTTCGGGCGGCCGCGCCGCCTCGAGCGTGACGACCGGCGGGGTGAAGTCCACCGGGATCGCGACGAAGACCGTCGACTCGACGTTGCCCGCGCGATCGCGGGCATAGTGCGCAAGCTGATGCTCGCCCTCCGCCGTGATGTTCCGCTCCTCCAGCAGCTCCCACGGCCCCGAATCCAGCTGGCTGTAGACCGCCTCGACGCCCGAACCTTCGGCCGCATCCGTCGCCGCAAAGGTCACGGCGACGGTGCTGGTATACCAGCCGGACGGCGCGGGCGGCGGCGTCAGCGTCGCGACGCTGGACGGCGGCTGCGAGTCGTACCAAAACACCTGCGGATCGACGTTGCGGTTGCCGTGGCTGACGTTGCCCGCGGCGTCCTGGAGCCAGATATAGAGGTCATGCTTCCCGTCGGACGGCACCGTGATGTCGGACAGCCGGTCGGTCGCGGGGACATAGATGCCATCCGTGGGGAACTCGCCGGGCCGGCCGATCCGATAATAGACGCCGACGATGCCCGACAGGTCGGGGGGGTTCGTCCACTGCTCGCTGAAGCTGTTGATGTTGGTCCAGGTGCGCGCCGGGCTGCCTTGGAGGCCGCCGGGCGGCGCGGGCGCGACCCGGTCGAGATAGAGCACGCCGACGGCCGCGCGGGTGTGATCGGCCCAGCCGGCCCGATCCTGCAACCAGACGTAGAGCTGGTGCACGCCGTCCAGCTCCGGCGCGATGCCGGTGATGGCCTGGTCGGAGGCCACGAAGACGCCGTCGTCGGCCGCGGCGGGCGGCGCATCCAGCTTGTACCATGCGCCCGCCACCCCGCTCGTGTCCGGCGGGTTGGTCCACGTCGCCGAGAAGTCCGCGACATTGGTCCACGTCGCCGGGGTCACGGTGAGGTTCTGCGGCGCGGCCGGCGCGGCGCTGTCGAGCACAAAGGTCCGCTGGCTGTTCCCGCGGTTGCCCGCGCGATCCACGGCCTCCACTCGAATGATCGCCGCGTCCCGGTCGACGGGCGGAGCGGGCCAGGCATACGCGCCGGTGTTCGGCTGCTGGCCGGCGATGACCTCCCAGGTCGCGCCGCCGTCGCCGGAGAAGGTAATGGTGATGGGGTTCGTCGCCAGGCCGACGTTGTCGCTGGCCTGCCAGGTGATCGTCTGCGTCCGCCCGCCGGCCCAAAAGTCGCCGTCGGCCGGCGCGGTGAGGCTGACCGTCGGCGCGGTCGTGTCCACGGTGAAGCGGATGCCCGCGGCCGGCGTCTCGACCAGGCCCGCGAAATCGGTCGCGCGGCTGCGCAGCGCATAGGCCACGCCGTCGGCCCAGCCGGGCTGCGCGCCGGCATAGGCCCAGCCCGCGGCGTCGGGCGTCAGCGCGAGCCACTGCTCCCCGCCGGCCCAGTCCGTCCCCTGCCAGTACAGCCCGCTGACCGTGTCCTGGATGCTGAGGTGGACCGCGGCCACGTCGGAAGTCGCATCGCTTGCGCTGGCCCGGATGTTCGGCGCGGCCGCCAGCACCGCGTCCGCCGCGGGCTGCGTGACCTGCGAGACGGGCGCGACGGTGTCCACCGGCACGATATAGGCCGGGCTGACCGCCAGCCCGGCGCCGGCCTCCTGGATGCGGTAGCGGATCCGGTTGTCGATCGCGGCGTCGGGCCAGATCAAACCGGCCACCGCGAGCGTCTGCGTCGTGCTGACCGGCCCGCTGGCCGTAAGCCCGGCGTCCGACCAGGCGGACCAGGAGTGGCCCGCGTCCGTGCTCAGCGCGTACTGCGCGGTGTCCGGCAGCACCCCGGCCGCGGCCTGCACGGTCACCTGGCTGCTGGCGGGCAGCGCCGTGACCCAGCCCGCGGGCGCGAAGTCCGTCCACGCCACGGCGGCGGGCGTCGCGGGCGCGAGCGCGCGTGCGGTAAGGGTCGCGGCCAGCAGCAACAGCCCGACCAGGAGCAGTTGGGAGAGCCGTCGCAGCCTTCGGCTGCCCTGAGAATGGCCGCCCCTTCGACTGCGGCCGCACTGCGTGCGGCCTCCGCTCAGGGTGCTCCGCACGTGGGTCCGGTCGCCGCCGGTCGAAGCATCCTGAGCGGGTGGACGGCGCTCCGTGGGCAGCGTGCTGCCGCCGGTCGAAGCATCCTGAGCGGGTGGACGGCGCTCCGTGGACGTCGAGATACCGCCGGTCGAAGCATCCTGAGCGAGTGGACGGCGCTCCGTGGGCATCGTGCTGCCGCCAGTCGAAGGAGGCGATCCGTTACCATAATCATAGATAATGGGCATGCCCAAACCTCAATGAGCATCACAGATGGCGCGGCCGGGGCACGCGCGCTGCGCGGGCGTCAGCCCGCGGCTTCGAACCTGTAACCCAGGCCGCGCGCGGTCAGGATGTAGCGGGGGTGATCGGGGTCGGGTTCCAGCTTCGAGCGCAGCCGCCGCACATAGACAGCCACCTGGTTGGAGTAGCCTTCGTAGTCATACCCCCACACGGTGCTCAAGAGCTGCTCGTGCGTCAGCACCCGCCCGTTGTTGCGCATCAGACAGTGCAGCAGCCGGAACTCGATGGGCGTCAGCTCCACCGAACGACCGCCCGGCAACATGACGGCGTTGTTCACAGGATCGAGGCGAAACCCTTCGACGCTGAGCTGGCTCTGCGGCTCGCCAAAGGTGAAGGCCTCGGCGCGGCGCAGGACCGAACGCACGCGCGCCAGCAGCTCGGACGGCTCGAAGGGCTTGGCAAGATAGTCGTCCGCGCCCAGATCCAGCCCGTACACGCGATCGCTGGTCTCGCCCTTGGCCGACAGGATGATGATCGGCAGGGTCGTGCTGCGGCGCAGGTGGCGGGTGACCTCCCAGCCATCCATGCCCGGCATCATCACGTCCAGGATCAGCAGATCCGGCGTCTTATCGTCGATCATCCGCAGCGCGTCGCGGCCATTATCGGCGGTGAACACAGTATAGCCTTCCTCTTTGAGCAGGAAGGCTGTCATCTTCAGACTCGGACGATCATCGTCCACCACCAAGATTCGCATCGCGCCCGGTCTCACTTCCGCGTCCTGCACGACTATCGGCGCAGGATCGGGGTTTGTCGATATATTATACCACTTGTCAGAACGCGCGACAAAGATCGCGCCCGGTTCCGCGGCCGATCGGGGGGAGCTGCCCGCCATCTCGTGTCTTTCCTTTCCGGCGATTATCCCAGCCGACGCAGCGTAGACGCGGGATATGAACGGATGATGAAGGGGGCGCGAGGGGAGCCTGACAGTCTTTTAACCATCACGGGGGATACACCCAGGCGTCGAACAGGTCGTCCAGCGGCGCGCCGGCGACCTCCTCGGCCAGGGCCTCGAACTCCGCGGGGTGGGCGATGCCCCAGGTATTGGCCGCATAGTAGCGGCGCAGCAGCTCGGCCATGCGCTCTGCGCCGAGCCGCTCGCGCAGCGCGACGAAGAACAGCGGGCCGCGGCCGTACACGATGCCGCTGTATTCGCTCTCGGAATACGCGCTGACCGGCAGGCCGATGGGCTTCTCGACCCGCTCCACGCGCTCCCAGCGCCGATCCAGCGTGGCCAGGAACGCCTCGCCCGCCTGCTTGCCGTAGCGGGCCGCGAAATAGAGATAGGTGCTGTACTGGGCCAGCGCCTCGTCCAGCCAGGGGTCGTTCACCTGGTCGTTGCCGACCACGCCGTACCACCACTGGTGCGCGGTCTCGTGGACGATCACCATCTCGAAGCCGGCGTCGCCGGCCGGCCGCGCATACAGGTCGCGCGCGATGACGATCAGCCCCGGATACTCGATGCCGCCGGCGGTCGTGCCGGTCGCCGCGATATCCAGCTCGCGATACGGGTAAGGCCCGAACTCCGCCTCGAACAGCTCGACCGCGGCCGCCGCGATGCCCGGCGCGGCCTTCCCGTTGATCTCATCCCCCGGCAGGAAATAGCTGGTGTACGTGACCCCGTCCACGGTCTCGGCCGCGGCCTCGTACTCCCGGCTGAGCGTCGCGGTGAAATCGCGCATCGGCCCGCCGCCGAACCGCCAGACGGCCGCGCCGTCGGGAGACGTCTCGCGCGCCAGCTCGACGCCCGTCGCCGCCGCCCTCACGTCGTCCGCGGTGGTCAGCCGCACGTCGTACAGGCTGACGTCGTGATAGATGACATCCCCTTGCAGCGCGGGCCGGTCGAGCTGCCAGCCGCCGCGGGCCGCGTCATAGACCGCGACCGTCGGGTAGAAGTGGGTCAGGGCGAGGACGCCGTCCTTGAAGGCCAGCTCGTCGTAGTTGCCGACGCCCTCCTCCGGCACGACAACATCGAACAGCACGTGCAGGTCGGCGGCCGCGCCCGGCGCGAGCGGCGCGAGCAGCGGTATGCCCAGCACGAAGTCGCCCCGCTGCCAGCGCGGCGTCACCGGCTGCCCGTCCACCTCCACCCGGCCCGGCTGCATGACCGGCGCCCAGAGGTTCGGGTACAGGTGGACATAAATCTCATCGAGCGCCGCGCCCGCGCGGTTGGTGTAGCGGATGTCGGCGGAGCCGCCGAACCGGCTCAGATCCGGCGCGACGGTCACGTCCAGCCGGTAGCGGGTCAGGCCGGCCAGCGCCGCCTCGTCCGCGGCCTCCGGCCGCAGCGCTGCGGTGTAGACCGCCGGGTCATCCGGCTCCGCCGGGGGCTGCGCAGGCTCCCCGGCCGGCGCGGGCGTCGCGGTTGCGGTCGCGGCTGCGGTGGGCGTCACAATCAGCGACGGCGCGGGCGGGACGCAGGCCGCGAGGACGAACAGGAGCGCAAGCAGGGCCAGACGGCGCAGCGGACGCTCAGCTACATGGGCGGAAGGGGTGTCGATCTTCATCGGTATCCGATAGTTCGTCGCCGGTCGAATGCGGCGCGCGCACGAGAACGGCGGCGTTCCTCCGAAACGATGCTCCGAGCATAACGGCGCGCGGCCGCGCTGTCAAGCCGTGCAGCTCTCATACACACTTCTAACACGATTCTTGCGTCCCTCTTATGCTTGCTGTTACATTGTAGGCTGTACAGCTATCGTCGAGCCGATCCGACGGGACGCGGCGGGGCGCGACCGGCCCCCGCGGCCTTCGGGCGGCTCCAACCCGGGAGGATCCATGACCGACGAAACCCGCTCCGCCGAAACGTTGCAGTTTCGCGCCGAGGTCCAGCAACTGCTCAACATCCTGGCTCACTCGCTCTACACCGAGCGCGAGATCTTTCTGCGCGAGCTCATCTCCAACGCATCCGACGCGCTGAACCGGCTCCAGTTCGAGATGCTGACCAACCGCGATGTGCTCGACCCGGATCTGAAGCTCGAAATCCGCGTGGACTTCGACGACGACGCGCACACGCTGACCATCGCCGATACCGGCATCGGCATGACGCGCGACGAGATCGTCGAGAACCTCGGCACCATCGCCCACTCCGGCGCGCTCGCATTCCTCAAGCAGGTGGGGGAGGCCCAGCAGTCCGGCGACCTGCGGGTGGCCGACATCATCGGGCAGTTCGGCGTCGGCTTCTACTCCGTCTTCATGGTGGCGGACGAGGTCAGCGTGACGACGCGCTCCTACCGGCCCGAGGCCGCGGCCTGGCGCTGGATCTCGCGCGGGGACAACCAGTTCACGCTCGAACCCGCGGACAAGGCCACGCGCGGGACGACGGTCGAGATCAAGTTGAAGGAGGATGCGCACGATCTCGCATCGTCCTGGCGGCTGGAGAGCATCATCAAGCGCCACTCGAACTATGTCTCGTTCCCCATCTTCGTCAAGGATGTCCAGGCCAACCAGCAGGCCGCGCCGTGGCGCAAGCCGCCGAAGGACGTCACGCCGGAGGAGTACGACGAGTTCTACCGCCAGTTGACGTTCGACCTGGACGCGCCCCTGCTCCACGCCCACATCGTCACCGATGCGCCGGTGGACATCCGCAGCATCCTCTACGTGCCGGCAAAGCTGGATCGCACCGCGCTCAACCTGCGCAGCGACCACGGGCTGCGGCTCTACTCGCGGAAGATCCTCATCCAGGAGCACAACAAGGATCTGCTGCCCGAACACCTGCGCTTCGTCGAGGGCGTGGTCGATTCCGAGGACCTGCCGCTCAACATCTCACGCGAGACGGTGCAGTCGAGTCGGGTGCTGCGCCAGATCCAGAAGGTGCTGGCCGGGCGGGTCATCAAGGCGCTGCGCGAGCTGGCCGACGAGAAGCCGGAGGAGTATGCACGCTTCTGGCAGGAGCACGGCATCTTCATCAAGCAGGGCGTGGGCATGAATCCGGGCGACAACGCCGAACTGCTGCCGTTGCTGCGCTTCCCGTCCACCCGTTCCGACAGCCAGCCCATCGCCCTGGCCGAATATGCGGGCCGGATGATCGAGGGGCAGACGGAGATCTACTACCTGCTGGGGAACGACCTGGCCTCGGCCGCGGGCAGCCCCCACCTGGACCCGCTCCGCGCGCGCGGGCTGGAGGCGCTGCTGCTGACCGACCCGTTCGACGGGTACATGGTGCAGGGCATCCGCGAGTTCGAGGGCAAGACGCTGCGCAACGTGGACGACCCCGGGCTGGAGCTGCCCGGCGAGGCGAAGGCCGCGGCGGAGGACGCGGCCGCGGCGGACACGCCGCAGGCCGATTTTGCCGAGGTGCTGGCGCGGGTCAAGCTGGTGCTGGGCGACCGCGTGACCGAGGTGCGCGAGTCGAAGCTGCTGACCGACAGCCCGGCCCGGCTGGTCTCGCCGGACGCCGGCTTCGAACGCGACATGCAGCGGGTGCGCCGGCTGATCGAGGACGATTTCAAGGTCCCGCCCAAGATCCTGGAGCTCAACCGCCGCCACCCGCTCGTGCGCAACCTGGCCGCAAAGATGGCGAGCGAGCCGGCGTCTCCGCTCGTGGACGCAACCATCGAGCTGCTGTTCGAGAACCTGCTGCTGCTGGACGGGCTGCACCCCAACCCCGCGCAGATGGCCCCGCGCATCCAGATGCTGCTGGAGGCCGCGACGAGGTAGAAGATCAAGCCAAACGAGGCCGATGGACGACATTTAAAAGTCATTCATCGGCCATCGTCCTCAAATTGCATATTCCGCAATGAGCATTATAATTATTACACTTGATCGTCATCTCATCCTCTCGGTTTTCTACTCGGGCAAAGTGCATTAAGTCCTGATATGGAGCGCATAAATGACCGATAAAATTGGTTTTTACACCCTTGTTCAATCACAGGATGAAAAAGGATATCTGGGGGCAATTTTATTGACCGATGAACTGGGCAAACCAGAGGAGTTTCGTGTCACTCTTCCAGTTAAGCCAACTTCTCTGCAGAGACAGCTTTACGGTGAAACTTTACTGCCACATATAGGTATTGAGTTGTGTGGTGCTCCACTTTTTCAAGCACTAAAAGTTAAACCACTCGTACTTGT
>MWBF01000072.1 GCA_002068935.1 Chloroflexi bacterium ADurb.Bin325 | reverse complement strand
GGCGGGGAAAGCGTCTATGTTGCACCGCCGTGGAAGCTGATGTGGTGGCGCTTCCGCAAGCACAAGATGGCGATGCTCAGCGCGGTCATCCTGATCCTGTTCTACTTCAGCGCGGTCTTTTCCGAGTTCGTCGCGCCCTATAACCCGGAACAGCCCTTCATCCGCTACAAGTTTGCGCCGCCGACGCGCATCCATATCATCGACGCGGAGGGACGGCTCCGGGCCCCGTTCATCTATCAGACCGTGCGCGGCGTCGACCCGGTCACAGCGCAGCCGACCTACACCGAGGACACGGCCATCCGCTATCCCGTCCGCCTCTTCGTGCAGGGCGAGCCGTACAAATGGTTCGGCCTGGCCTCCTCCAGCCTCCATCTGTTCGGCGTGCCGGACGCCGGCGAGAACCAGGGCGTCTTCCTGTTCGGCGCGGACCGCCTGGGCCGCGATATGTTCTCGCGCATCATCTTCGGCGGCCGGCTGTCGCTCTCGCTGGGGCTGGTCGGCGTCTTCCTCAGCCTGATCCTCGGCGTCGTGCTGGGCGGCGTCTCGGGCTACTTCGGCGGGTGGATCGACACGCTGGTGCAGCGCGTCATCGAGTTCATCCGCACCATCCCGACGATCCCGCTGTGGATGACGCTGAGCGCGGCCATGCCGGGCAACTGGCCGGTGACGCGGGTCTATTTCGGCATCACGATCATCCTGTCGCTGGTCGGCTGGACGTTCATGGCCCGCGTGGTGCGCGGGCGCTTCCTGGCGATGCGCGAGGAGGACTTCGTGCTGGCGGCCCGGCTGAACGGCGCACGGGAGATGCGCGTGATCCTGCGCCACATGGTGCCGTCGTTCCTCAGCTACATCATCGCCTCGCTCACGCTGTCGATCCCTGGCATGATCCTGGGCGAGACGGGGCTGAGCTTTCTGGGGCTGGGGCTGCGGCCGCCGGCCATCAGTTGGGGCGTGCTGCTGCAAGAGGCGATGAACCTGCGGTCGCTCGTGCTGGCGCCCTGGGTGCTGGTGCCCGGCCTGGCGGTCGTGATCTCGGTGCTGGCCTTCAACTTCGTCGGCGACGGCCTGCGCGATGCCGCCGACCCGTATTCTCGTTAGGCTCTACGCATCGTCCGGGACTTCGCCCGGAAGATGTGGCCCCTGCGGGGCCGTTGACAGCAACCAGTATTCCTTGTAAGCTCCAGTCATCGCCGCACGACAGATGATAGGGGTGGTGTCGATGTTAGACCGACTGAGCACTCGCTATGCCAGCTTTCTGGACGGCGCGTATGACTGCGTCGACCGGATTGTGCTGAACGCCTACTTTCAGTTTGGGCAAGCGCCGGCCGGTTTCCGCCTCTGGTGGCGCAGTCTGCGCGGCTCCGACGAGGAGCTCGACAACGCACATCTGATGCGCATGGCCGGGCGTTTTGCCCGTCGGGTCCGCGCACACGCCGCAGCCCATCAGATCCCGGTCGTCGATTGTGCGGCTGAAGAGCGGAAGCACGTGGTGGCGGAGCAGTATCTGCCCACCGACCCGGACTTTGTGGGTGTGTTTGTCATCCTGGTCGGCCGCGCCCCGGCCCCGGTGTGGGATGTCCAGCAGACCAAGAGCGGCACGATTGTGAACATCCAGCGGAAGACGCAGTATGTCAAGCACTACTACTTTCACATCCTGGACCCCGACTGGGGCCATGTCACCATCCGCATGAGCGGACATCCCCCTTTCGGCGCCCAAGTCATCCTGAACGGCCATGACTATGTGGCCTGTCAGGCGCGCCGGGCGGGACTCCGCTTTCAGAAAGAAGATAATTGCTTCACCGACGTCACCGACGCGACCCATCTGGCCCAGCTGGCAGACACCTTGCGTGCTTCAGACATCGTAGGGCCGTTGCGCCAGGTATGCGAGCGTTGGCTCTACACCAGTTGTCTGTGCTTTGCGTTGGACAGCGAAGAACAAACGCGCTCCAACTTCCACTACGACTACTCGGTCTATCAGGTCGAGTACAGTCGCAACCTGCTCTTCCAGCACGGCAGCCAACTGGAGCAGCTGTTTCAAGGGCTGGTGGACCGTACCCGCAGTTGGCTGGATGTCAAACGGGTGCAGACCATCTTCGGCCGTAAGCGCCGGCCCTACCGGCACGGTCAGCACCGGGCTCAGCCTCGCTTTGAAGTCGTGGTCGAGAGACCTGTGTACGATTTGACGGTCTTTAAGCTGCACTTCGGCTTGCTGACCGTCAAGCTCTACACCAAAGGCGAACGCGTGCTACGCAGCGAGGCCATTGTGCATAACACCAAAGCGCTCCACTGCGGGCGCGCTTTGCCGAAGTTCCCGCAAGTCGTGACGGAGTTGGCGCACATCCTGCAGCGTTTCTTGGATGCCCTCGATTGTGTGGATAGCGCCTTCATCGCCGATGATACTTTCGACCAGTTGACGCAACCCGGGTGTGTCGGCCAGACCCGGGTGGCCGGCGTTGACCTCAGTAACCCGCGCATGCGGGCTGTGATCCAGGCGATCCTGGCGTTGGCTGCCGCCCCCAAGGGCTTTCTGGTGGCCACCGTCGCGGCCAAAGTCCGCGAAATCCGCGGTCTCACCCCCGAAGCTTACCGCGCCCGACACGCCGCCTATGATCTGAGAAAGCTACGGGGCAAGCAATGGGTGCGCATCATCGATAAGTCCCGCAGCTATGAAGTCGTCCCAGAAGGCTTGCAGGCGATGACCGCCATCCTGGTCTTGCGTGACAAGGTCATCAAGCCGGTCTTGGCCGCCACCGCCAAGCCGATCCAGACCGACCCGCCGGAGCGCCTGACACCGCTGGACGCCTTGTATCGCACCCTGCAAGGCGACATGTGTCAGTTGTTCCAGTTGCTCGGCATCGCAGTCCAAACCGCATGATCGACAATTCGTTGTCGATGTTGAAGCTGTAAGCGCCTATTCGGAAACCCGCTGGGGCCGGTCTCTGACCGTGCCCCTGGCTCGGTCGGAGACCGGCCAGAGCCATTCTCAGATAGATGCTTAGTCCGGACAGGACTTACAGGATTGACAGGGTGATTTCGGTTTTGGTCTGTGCATCCCGTCGATCCTGTCTGAGCTGGGAGCTTGTGGCATGAAGAACGCTGAACTGCTCGTCGAAGTCAAGGACTTGAAGACGTACTTCTTTATGGATGAGGGGACCGCGCGCGCGCTGGACGGCGTGGACTTCAACATCTATCGCGGGCAGACGCTCGGCGTGGTGGGGGAGAGCGGCTGCGGCAAGAGCGTCACCGCGCGCTCCATTCTGCGGATCGTGCCGCGCCCCGGCCGCATCGTGAGCGGCGAGATCAACCTCTACCGTCGCCCCGAGGAGGGCAACGGCCAGACCGAGGTCGTGAGGCTGACCGACCTGGACCCGCTGGGCCCGACCATGCGCAGCATCCGCGGGGCCGAGATCGCGCTTGTGCCCCAGGAGCCGATGGCCTCGTTGAGCCCGGTCTACACCATCGGCAACCAGATCTCCGAGGCGATCATGCTGCACCAGGGCGTGAACCGGGAGGTCGCCCGCCAGAAGACCATCGAGATGTTGGAGCTGGCCGGCTTCCCCAAGCCCCGCGAGCGCATCGACTCCTACCCGCACCAGCTCTCCGGCGGCCTGCGCCAGCGCGCGGTCATCGCGATGGGCCTCTCCTGCCATCCCAGCCTGCTCATCGCGGACGAGCCGACGACCGCGCTGGACGTGACGACCGAGGCGCAGATTCTGCGCCTGATGCGTAATTTGCAGCATGAGCTGGGTATGGCTATCATGTTCATCACGCACAACCTGGGCGTCGTCGCGCAGATGACCGAGGATGTCATCGTGATGTACATGGGGAAGGTGGTCGAGTCGGCCAGCGTGGACGCCATCTTCCACGACGCCAAGCACCCGTACACCCAGGCGCTCCTGCGCTCCATCCCGCGGCTGGGCCAGAAGACGCAGCAGCGCCGGGTCCTGGAGTCGATCCGCGGGACGGTGCCGGATCCGTATACGCGGCCGCAGGGCTGCGCCTTCCACCCGCGGTGCGCCATGCGCATCCGCGGGGTATGCGACCGGGATACGCCGCCGTGGGTCGAGGTCGGGCCGGGACATTTCGCCCGGTGCGTGCTCTACGGCGAACCCAGCCGCGGGCGCGACCCTGCCTCCTGATGCGCCCTGGCGTGAGCGGCGCGCCGCAGCAAATCACGCTCGGCGATTTCGGCAACCGTCTGACATGAAGATAGCCTTATTGTTTCCGCCTTACTGGACGCCGGCCATGCCTCATCTGGCACTGCCGGCGCTTTCGTTTTACCTCCGCGCGCACGGCCACGACGTCACGCAGCGCGACCTGAACCTCGAAGTGTTCGAGCACATGCTGACGCGCAGCTATTTGCAACAGAGCCTGGCGCGGCTGAAGCTGGGCCGCGCGCCCGCGCGGCAGGCGTCCGCGCCGCCGCGCGAGCGGCTGCTCTGGGCGCTACAGCACGGGCCGCAGCTGGCCGAGCAGGTGGAGCAGGCGGTCGCGGTGATGCGCAGCCCCGCGTTTCTGGACGGCGAGGCGGGCCTGCGCGCGTTCCTGACGGTGGCCCGGAGCCTGGAGCTGGCGTCGCTGCCCTATTACCCGGCCAGCCTGGATCTGTTGGGCTTTCGGCCCGCCGCGGCGATGGACAGCAGCCGCGCCCTGCTACAGGCCGTGCGCGATGAGCAGCACAACCCGTTCCTCGACATCTTTCGCCGCGGGATCATCCGGGATCTGGTGGCGTTGCAGCCGGAGCTGGTCGGCATCTCCATCCCCACGGAGGGCCAGATGCTGGCCGGCATGACGCTGGCCCACCTCATCAAGCAGGCGAAGCTGCCCTGCCATGTCACCGTCGGCGGGCCGCAGATCACCATGCTGCGCGAGCAGCTCCCGCAAGCGCCCGCGGTGTTCACGCTGATCGACAGCGCGGTGGCGTTCGAGGGGGAGGAGCCGCTGCTGCGGCTGGCCGAGGCGCTGGCGGCCGGCGGTGGGCCGCAGCTTGCGCAGGTCCCCAATCTGGTCTGGCGCGACGGCTCGGAGATCCGCGCCAACCCCGTCACGCCGCGCGGCGACCTGCGCCCGGCAACCGCGGAGCTGCCGCTCCCGGATTTCGACGGCCTGCCGCTGGGGCGCTATCTGGCGCCGTACCCGATCCTGCCCCTGCTGACCGCGCACGGCTGCTATCACGGCCGCTGCGCATTTTGCAATGTGGGGTATGGCCGCGCAGGGCACTACCGGCCCATCCGCTCGGAGCAGGTCGTCGAGCAGATGCTGGCGCTCCGGCGCAAATACGGCGCGCGCCACATCTTTTTTGCAGACGAGGCCATGACCCTGCGCAACATGCGCGAGATGTCCGCGCTGCTCGCCGAACAGGCGGCCGACGGCGTCGCGTTCCACTGGGGCGGCTGCATGCGGTTCGAGAAGGCGCTGACCCATGAGCTGCTGGAGAGCATGGCGGCCGCGGGCTGTCGGATGATCCTGTTCGGCCTCGAGACCGCGTCCGAGCGCATGATCAAGCACATGAGCAAGGGGGTCGAGCGCGACCACATGGGCCGCATCCTGCGCGAGAGCACGGCCGCGGGCATCTGGAACCATACGTTCTTCTTCTTCGGCTTCCCGACCGAGACGTTGGACGATGCGCAGGACACGGTCAACTTCGTGTATGCGCACGGCGATGTCATCCATTCGGCGTCGCCGGGCGAGTTCGTGCTGGAGCGTTATTCGCCGGTCCACCGCGACCCGCAGAAGTTCGGCGTGCGCCGCATCAAGCCCGCGGCCGACCTGGCGATCTACTTCGACTACGAGCTCGAATCGGGGCTGGACGAGCAGACCGCGCACACCATCACGGAGCGGCTGCTGGACGTGCTCCCGCGCAAGCGCTACGGGCAGTATTACGCGCAGGATGCGTACCGGCTGATCTACGCCGGGCATCTGCACGAGCAGGGGCTGCCGCTGCCGGCGTGGCTGGCGGACGAGGCCGCAGGCTGATACATGGGACTGTCCGAAAAGCCCAGAACGGGCGATTGACACCGCTGCCATGCTGACCAGGTCCCTGCGGGCCTTCTGGCTTTAATGTTTATCCGAAAACTCGCTGAGCGCTCGGCCTCACCCCCTCGGCTCCCCCTCTCCTGACCTTGGCGAGCCTTCGGCTCGCACGTCAGGAGAGGGGGATGGGGGGTGAGGTAAGCCGGAGTGGGTTTTCGGACAGGCTTTAACCATTCGTTGAGAGACAGGGAGAGACATGACCATCGCATATCTCGATTATCCGCTCGTGGACGGCTACATTCACAACTGGCTGGTGGCCGGGCCGGCCGCGACGGTGGTGCCGGATCTCGCGCGCTTCACGGGCGCCGACTACAAGCTTCAGATCGTCCGCCATTACCATGAGCCGGAATCCGGCGTCGCCGAGCCGCCCGCGGAGGCGCAGAAGCTCCGTCTGGCCGAGGCGGAGCTCCCCTGGAGCTACGTGCGCTGCAAGGACGACCATTTCGTCGATCTGTCCGTCTTTCACCACGAATGCACGTATCTGCGCGCCTGGGCCTACGCCGAGGTGGTCAGCCCGACGGCGCAGACGGTCGCGTGCATCCTGACGACGAACGGCCCCGCGGACGTGTGGCTCAACGGCCAGCACGTCCACCGACAGGAGCACTTCTATCACCAGTTGCCGAAGCGCGTCCCCCTCCAGCTCGCGCTGCAGGCGGGGCCGAACACGCTCCTGGTGCGCATGGAGCAGGTGGCCGCGCGCGAGTGCCCCTATGCGCTGGCGCTGCAACTGGCCGCGGAGGCCGGGCTGAGCGTGCGGCTGCCGACCGCGATCGCGCCGGCCGAGCGCCGCGCGCGGTTCGAGCGCGCGTTCAACGCCGCGCATCTGCGCCAGGATGTCTTCAAGGCGGACGAGGAGGTGACCTTCTTCTGGCCGGACGACTTCGAGGACGAGCTCAAGATGACCGCGCGCGTGCAGACGCCGGAGCGGGAGATCTTCACCGAGGGCCACAAGACCACCGGCCCCGGCGTGCGGGCCGAGATGGGCCCGGCCTATCGCTTCCCCGACGGGGTCTACGACCTGCTGCTGATGCCCACCCCGCGCGAGTACTATATCGGTGAGATGCGGGTCACGCGCAGCCTGCGCTGCTGGCTGGCGCGCGATCGCTTCTCCGAGGAGCCCTACGGCGCACTGCCGGAGCGCAGCCGCGAGGCGCTCGTGGACGCGGCGCGGCGCGAGGTGAACGTCTTCTCCGAGATCGCCAAGATGGCGCTGGGCCTGTGGGGCCGCGTCAGGCTGCCGGTCATCCACGACACCATCGCGCGCATCAACCGTCGCGGGGATTGCAGCGACTTCTATCTCGTCGGCCTGCTGGGCATGGTCTACCGCTACGCCAAAGACCCGGCCTTCCCCGCGGAGCTGCGCCAGCCGCTGCACGACTGCATCGTCGGCTTCAAATACTGGCATGACGAGCCGGGCAGCGATGCGATGTGTTACACGACCGAGAACCACAGCATCCTGTTCCACACCTGCGAGGTGTTGGCGGGCCAGCTTTACCCGGACGAAGTGTTCACGAACGACGGCGCGACGGGCCGCGAGCACCGCGCGCGGGGCGAGATACGCGCGCTGGCCTGGCTGCGCGACCGCGCGGCGCACGGCTTCAAGGAGTGGGACTCGAACTGCTACTTCGAGGAGGACACGCTGGCCCTGACGCACCTGCTGAGCCTCGCGGAGGACGACAACCTGGCGGAGATGGCCGCGGTCGTGCTCGATAAGATGTTCTTCACGATGGCGGTGAACTCGTTCCGCGGCGTCTTCGGCTCCACCCACGGCCGCACCTATACGCCGCACATCAAGAGCGCGTACAACGAGGCGACCTCCGGGATCAGCCGGCTCCTTTGGGGCCTGGGCGTGTTCAACGGCCAGATCCTCGGCACGGTAAGCCTGGCCTGCTCGGAGTACACCCTCACACCGCTGCTCACCCAGATCGCGACCGACCGGCCCGAGGAGCTGTGGAGTCGCGAGCGGCACACCGGCGACCCGGCCGACTGGCGCAACTCCGCGTCGCACGGGAACGAGGTCAACAAGGTCACTTACAAGACGCCCGACGCGATGCTCTGTTCCGCGCAGGACTGGCATCCGGGCGAGCCGGGCTATCAGCAGCACATCTGGCAGGCGACGCTGGGGCCGGAGGCCGTGGTGTTCGTCACGCACCCGACATGCGCGGGCGAGGACGGCTCGCACCGGCCCAACTTCTGGCACGGCAACGCGATCCTGCCGCGCGTCGCGCAGTGGAAGGATGTGCTGATCGCGGTGCACCGGCTGCCGGATGACGATTGGATGGGCTTCACCCACGCCTTCTTCCCCGTGCACGCGTTCGACGAGCACGTCATAACCCCGCGCTGGGCCTTTGCGGCGCGCGGGGACGGCTATATCGCGCTGGCGGCCGCGGCCGGGCTGCGGTGGATGACCGACGGCGACAACGCATACCGCGAGCTGCGCTCCTATGCCGCGCACAACGTCTGGCTCTGTCACGTGGGCCGCCGCGCGCTGGACGGCAGCTTTGCGGAGTTCCAGCAGAAGATCCTGGCGCTGCCGGTCGAGTTCGACGACTTGAGCGTCCGCCTGCGCAGCCTGCGCGGGGACGAGCTGGCCTTCGGCTGGGAAGGCCCGCTGCTGCTCAACGGCGCGGAGCAGCCCATCACGGGCTTCAAACATTACGAGAACCCGTATTGCACGGCCGACATCGACGCAGACCACATGGATATCCAGTACGGAGAGACGGTCATGCGCTTGCAGTTCGGCGCATGACCCCTTGTCCTGCATCGCGAGGATGACCTATGCCGATCATCGAACCTGAATTCATGGCGCTGACCGCGGATCTCGACGTCGCGGCGTGGTGGGCCGAGAATGAGGCGTGTGCGCAGCCGGGCCGCAACAAGCCGCGCTGCCCGGCCTCCTTCTCGCCCGACGATCATTGGATCTTCGAGTTCATGGCCGTGCCCTCGACGCTGCGCTACTATCATGATGCGGACTACCGCAACGCGCTGCACGCGGAGGTCAACGCGATCACGCTGGCGCACGTGGGCCGCGCGTTCTTCGACGAGGACACCTGGCGCACGACGCCGAAGCGCATCGAGAACCTGTTCGGCTGCGAGTTCGGCTATCACGAGGGCAGCACCCCCTGGCTGATGTCGGTCACGGACGACCCGGACGAGTTCGCCGCGGTGCTGGATCGCGCGGAGGCGACCGACCTGCGGACCTGGAGCCTGCCCGAGGAGTATCTTGCGGAGTGGGAGGAGCGCAAGGCGGCGGGCAAGCCGCTGCCCAAGCTCGGCACGGGGAGCCGCGGGCCCGCGACCATCATGACTTCGGTGCTCAAGCCGGAGATCGTCTTCTACTGGATCTATGACCACCCCGACCTGATGCGCCGCTTCCGGGATGTGCTGGCGGCCAAGATGGTCGAGTTCAACCGCATCCTGCGCGAGTTCAGCGGGAACGACGAGCCGGGCTGGTGGATCACGGACGACAACAGCGCGCTGTTCAACCGGCGGCTGTACCGCGAGTACTGCTACCCCGTGCTGGAGCGGGTGCTGGCCGCGCTCGCGCCGGGCGATGCGCGGCGCTATCAGCACTCGGACAGCGCGATGGGCCACCTGTTGGAGCAGCAGTATGCGCTCGGCATCCGCGATGTCAACTACGGCCCGACGGTGGACGCCGCGTTCATCCGCGAGCAGATGCCCGATGCGCTCATCAACGGGCAGATGCCGCCGATGCTGCTGCGCAACGGTAGCCCGGAGGAGATCCGGGCGCGGGTCGTGGAGGACTTCGACAAGGCCGGGGGCAACGGGCTGCTCAACGTGACGACGGCCGGCTCGCTGGCCGCGGGGACCGGCGTCGGGCGGATGCGCTGGTTCATGCAGACCGTGCAGGAGTGCTGCCGCTACGACGCAGATGGCCGCGGGTGACGGCGGGGCCTCGGCCCAGGGCGAAGTCAGGTTGCAATCGGGCCTTCCACCTGGCAGTTGAAACTGCGGCTACCCCTACGAAACCGGCCTACGCCGGTTAGTTTCCAGTCTGCGCAGGCAGACTTAGCAAGGATAGCCGCAACTTCAGTTGCCAGGCGGGTTCACCTGGCGCAACATGAAACTGCCCTGGCCGCGGCCGGATAGCTGTTGTGGCCCGGCAGATTATGGTGTACCATGACGCGGCCGCGGCCGGGGCCGGCCGTGGCGCAAGCGTGAGCAGGCGCGACCTGCATATTCAGCGCCTATCCGAGGATTGCTCCGGTCGGTTTCCGACCGCTCCCAGCGGATTCTCGGATAGATTCTCAGCACAGGGGGCATACCTATGGGCAAGGCAGTGAAGATCGGCATCATCGGCGCAGGCAGCGCGCAGTTTTCGCTCGGCCTGGTGAGGGATATCTGTCTCACGGAGAGTCTGCGGGGCAGCCATATCACGTTCATGGACATCGACCAGGAGCGGCTCGACATCATCTACAAGCTGGGAACGAAGTACGCGAGCCAGCTCGGCGCGGATCTGACGTTCGAGGCGACGACCGACCGCGCGCCGGCGCTGCAAGACGCGGACTTCGTCGTCAACACCGCGTACGTGCTGGGGCATATCGTCGAGGCCCAGATGCGCGAGCTGGCCAGCAGCAAGTACGGCTACTATCACTCCGGCGGCATCGGCTCGTATCATCAGTTGAGCCTGATGCTCGACGTCGCGCGCGACATGGAGCGCCTCTGCCCCGACGCCTGGCTGATCCAGTCCGGCAACCCGGTCTTCGACGGCTG
Source organism: Chloroflexi bacterium ADurb.Bin325 (assembly GCA_002068935.1). Classification (GTDB taxonomy): domain Bacteria; phylum Chloroflexota; class Anaerolineae; order CG2-30-64-16; family CG2-30-64-16; genus MWBF01. The sequence goes on along the minus strand of MWBF01000072.1, from coordinate 2,271 downwards.
CACGCTGATGACTCGCGAGACCGGCATCAAGGTGTGCGGGCTGTGCCACGGCCATTACGGCTACGAGGAGATCGCCCAGACCATCGGCATCGACCCGGCGAAGGTGACCTGGCAGGCGCCCGGCGTCAACCACAATATCTGGCTGACCCACTTCATCTACGAGGGCAAGGACGCCTATCCGCTGATCGACGAGTGGATCGCGACGAAGGGCGAGGAATACTGGCGGACGCACATCGCCCAGAACACCCACGATGCGCAGATGTCGCGCGGGGCCGTCCACCAGTATCACATGTTCGGGCTGTTCCCCATCGGTGACACCGTGCGCCACCGGCAGTGGTGGTGGTATCACACCGACATCGATACCAAGAAGCGCTGGTTCGGCGAGCCGTGGGGCGGGCCCGACACGCACCTGGCGCGGCCCTACTTCGTCAAGCAGTTGGAGGCGCGCATCGCGGAGTACCATCGCTGGGCGGTGGACCCGCAGGCGGATCTGACGCAGCTCGTCGGCACGCAGAAGACCCATGAGCAGCAGGTCCCCATCATGGACGGGCTGACGAACAACAACGCGGGCTACTTCCAGGTCAACGTGCCCAACAACGGCGCGCTGCCGGGCGTCCCGGACGATGTCGTGGTCGAGGTGCCCGCGCTGGTGGATCAGCGCGGCATCCAGCCGCTGCGGGTGCCGCCGCTGCCGGCCAAGATCATGCTCGAATGCATCCTGCCCGACTGGCTCGACATGGAGCGCGAGCTGCTGGCGTTCAAGACCGGCGATCGCTCGATGCACCTGTTTAACACGCTGGACAACCACCAGACGCGCAACTATGACGCGGCCTATGCGCTGCTGGAGGAGCTGATCCACCTGCCGGAGGTCGCGGAGATCGAGGCGTGGGAGCAGATGGAGCGGATCCAGGATCGTACCCGTTACCCGATGCCCCTGTGAGTTGGGCGGGCCCCTGAGCGGGGCGGCCAGGGCCAGGCGTATCCTTGCTCGGAAAATGGCCGTTCCTTCGACTGGGGGCCGCTCCTTCGACTGGCCTTTCGTCGTCAGCCACGTCGAGCCGTACACCCGCTCAGGATGCTCCGCTGTGCGTTCAAAGTTTCGCATGAAAATATCGGAAGCGCCCTGAGCGGAGGCCGCACGCAGTGCGGGCGCAGTCGAAGGGGCGGCCATGTTCTGAGCAGGACGACCGGCCGGGCTTCGTCCGGCCGAGAGCGCAGTCGAAGGATGCTGACCGACGAGAGGCAAGAGGCGAGATGAAGCTGCGCGCGCTGCTGTTCGACCTCGGCGACACGATCATGCTCGAGGAGACCGAGGTCAAGGACGCGGACGAGACCACGCTGCGGGCCGAGCTGACGCCGGGCATGGCGGAGGCGCTGCACGCGCTGAAGGCCGCCGGACATCGGCTCGCGCTGGTGGCCGACAGCCGGCCGGAGACGCCGCCGAACGTGCTCCGCCAGCACGGGCTGTCCGACCTGTTCGACCATCTGGCGATCTCCGAGGTCGTCGGCGCGACCAAGCCGGACCCGCGCATCTTCCGCGCGGCGCTGGACGCCCTGGGCATCCCGGCCGAGGAGTATGGCCGGGTGGTGATGGTCGGCAACAACCTGGAGCGCGACGTCGTCGGCGCGAACCGGCTCGGCTTGATCTCGGTGTTCTATCATCTCAACGAACGGCGGCGCACGCAGCCGTGCACGGCCGACGAGACGCCGCAGCACACGGTGGCGACCCCCGCGGAGCTGTGCGCGCTGATCGCGCGGCTGAACGAGGAGCCTGTGACATGACCTTTGTGATGCGCGAGACGAAGGGCATCCATAAATGCCTGGCCGACGCGGGGCTGGACCCGGAGCGGCTGCGGATGCACGTCTCGGAGATTGCGCCCGGCACGCGCGCACACCCGCCGCACGTGCACGACGCGGTGGAGGCGTTCTACATCCTGGAGGGGCAGGGCACGGTGGAGGTCGGGGATGAACGCCACGCGGTCGGCCCGAACGAGGTCGTCATCCTCGATGCGCGTGTCCCGCACGGCCTGGAGAACACGGGCGCGACGCCCATGCGCTATCTGGTTGTCATAACGACAAACCAGCGATCCGGATAGACTTTTCGACCGAGGCGAGTGAGGAGCGATATGACCTACTTTACATCCGTGCCCACGGCGGAGGGCGTCAACCATCTGCCGACCAACCCGTGCAAGCTGCTGGACTTCCAGTTGTTGATCCTGCCCGCCGGCCGGAGCTACCGCGCCGCGACCGGCGGCCGCGAGGCGCTGGCGG
>MWBF01000071.1 GCA_002068935.1 Chloroflexi bacterium ADurb.Bin325 | reverse complement strand
TCCTGGCCGGCAGCCGGCTGACCTGCCTGTGTCTGAGCTGGCTGCGCGGGGGCGGCGCAAGCGCTGAGCGCGCCGGCAACGCCGAGCGTACCAGCAGCTTTCAAGAATCGACGGCGACTGATCCCATGTCCGTTCATGACTTTGCTCCTTTGAGTGCGATGAGAGAGGATTACGTTGACGCCCATCAATGGTATGCAGCTTACAGTATAACATCGATTTGCTTTCTTCGCAAGTCCAATTTTCACAACCAGCCGTGCTATAATTCCAGCAAATCTCCCGCACAGGAAGCTCGCGATGTATTATTCGCCTCCAACCCTCGCGCACGCCGATCCGGAGTTCGTCGGGTCGGCGCAGGAACTGCTGCGCTCGACCGCGCGCACGCTGGTCATCGCGACGCTGGGCCTGCTGGCGCTCACCCTGGGGCTGATGTGGGTCAAGCCGCCCGCCGAACACGACGTGACCGCCATCCCCCTCCTCGTCCTGGCCGCGCTGGTCGGCGTCGCCGTGCTCTGGCTGCTGGATCGGCGCCTGCTTCTGGCGATGATCGTCTGGCAGAGCGCGCTCGCCGCGCTGCTCTGGCTCGCCATCGTCCAGTTCCACGAGCCGCTGCTGGCCTTCGCCTACGCCCTCTTCCCGCTGCTGGCCGCGGTGACGCTGGGCTGGCCCGCGGCGCTGGTCGCTGAGGCGGGGGTGCTGGCCATCGCCTGGTGGTTCAGCCTGGGCCACGCCGGCGTGACGCTCCCCCCGGAACACGCGCGCGGCATCGTCATCGGCGGGCTGATCACGGGCGCGCTGGGCTGGGCCTCGGTGCGCGCGCTGTACACCGTCACCGCGTGGTCCATCTACAGCTTTCACCAGGCGCAGGAGCGGCTGGAGGAGGCGCGCAACCAGCGCGTCGAATTCCGCCAGACCGAGGAGGACCTGGTGCAGGCCAACCGGGAGCTGGCGCGGCTGTCCGACCGGCTGAAGGCCATGTATCAGGTGGCCGAGGACGCGCGGCGCACGAAGGAAGAGTTCGTCGCCAACGTCAGCCACGAGCTGCGCACCCCGCTCAACATGATCATCGGATTCAGCGAGATGATCACGCAGACGCCCGGCGTCTACGGCGAGGCCGTGCCGTCGGCCCTGCTGGCCGACATCGCGGCCATCCAGCGCAACAGCCAGCATCTCGCCCGGCTGGTCGACGACGTGCTCAACCTGAGCCAGGTCGAGGCGGGCCGGATGATGCTGACGAAGGAATGGACGTCGCTGGCGGAGATCGTCGAGGCCGCGTGCATCGCGGTGCGCGCGCTGTACGAGTCCAAGGGGCTGCGCCTGCGCACGAACATCCCCGCGGATCTGCCGCCCGTGTTCTGCGACGCGACGCGCATCCGCCAGGTGGTGCTCAATCTCATCAGCAACGCCGGCCGATTCACGCAGCGCGGCGGGGTGGAGATCGCCGCGTGGGTCGAAGGCGGCCATATCGCGGTCTGCGTCACCGACTCCGGGCCGGGCATCCGGGCCGAGGATCAGCATCGCGTCTTCGAGCCCTTCCAGCAGGTCGACGCCTCGCTGCGCCGCGAGCACGGCGGCACGGGCCTGGGCCTGACCATCAGCAAGCGCTTCGTGGAGATGCACGAGGGCAAGATGTGGCTGGAGAGCCCGGCTCACCCCGCGGGCGTCTCGGACGGCGGCCCCGGCACGCGCTTCTGCTTCACCCTGCCGCTCGACACGCCCGCGTCGGTCCTGTCCGGGCACACGGCGGCCGGCGTCCGCTGGCTGAGCCCGTACCAGGCCTACGAAGAGCGCACCCGGCCCTCGAAGGCCGCGCTGGGGCCGCTCGCCCCGCGCTATGTCGTGGTCGAGCCGGATGCGCGGCTGGTCCAGCGGTTCCGCGAGGCGCTGGATCAGGCCGAGGTGGTGCAGGCCCTCACGCTGGCGGAGGGCCGCCGCGAGCTGGAGCGCTCGCCGGCCCGCGCGCTGATCATCAACACGACCTCGCTGCCCGACAACTCGCCGAGCGCCGAGGATCTGGCCGGGCTGCCCTACAACACGCCGGCCATCATCTGCTCCATGCCCGCGGAGAACGAGGCCGCGCAGAAGATGGGGGTGGTGCGCTATCTGGTCAAGCCGATCACGCGCGCCGCGCTGCTCGACGCGCTGGCGGAGCTCGGCCCCGACGTCCACAACATCCTGCTGGTGGACGACGAGCCGGAGATCCTGCGGCTGTTTACGCGCGTGCTGTCATCCAGCGAGCGCGGATATCGCGTCTGGCGCGCCACCGACGGCCAGCGCGGCCTGGATCTGCTGCGCCAGCGCCGGCCCGACGCGGTGCTGCTCGACTTGATCCTGCCGGGGCTGGACGGCTATCGCGTGCTGCGCGCCAAGAACACCGACCCCGACCTCCGCGACATCCCGGTCATCGTCATCTCGTCGCGCGACCCCGGCGGCCAGCCGATCGTGAGCGATCAGATGACGATCACGCGGCCGGGCGGGCTGTCGCTGCGCGATCTTGCCGCGTGCGTGGCAGGGGTAAGCGAGGTGTTGGCCGGGGGAGCGACAAAGGAGGAACGGACAACAAGCGACGCGTAAGCGTCATGCGCGCCACGGGCGACCGGCCCCCACCCCGGCCCTCCCCCGCTGTGCGGGGGAGGGGATCCCGTCAATCCTGTAAATCCTGTCCAAACAGCTTCTCGGACAGACGCCCAGCTCGCCGATAGCCCGTTACCCGTTCGTCGCCCGCGCGGCCCGGCCCTCGCGCAGCTCATCGAGCGCGGCAAGCAGCTCGCCGCGGGTAAAGGGCTTGCGCAGGAACGCGCTGGCCCCCATCAGGAGGGCGAGATCGCGCTGCGCGAGGATCGTGCAGACGATGACCGGGATGTCGGCGGTCGCGGGGTGCGACGTGAGGCGGCCGAGCAGCTCCCAGCCGTCGACCTCGGGCATCATCACGTCGAGCAGGATGGCGCGCGGCGCGAGCTTCTCGGCCAACGCCAGCGCGGACAGCGGGTCGCGCGTGCCCACGAGGCGGTAGCGCGACCCCGCGGCATAACGCGCAAGCAGTTGGAGCGCATCCGCGCTATCGTCGATCGCCAGGATCGGGATCTGCTCCAGCGCGGGCAGCAGCAGGCGCGCGTCGAAGCAGCGGGCGTCGGCGGAGAGCGCCAGGCCGTAGCCGCCCAGCTCGGCGAGCCGCGCGGCCATGTTAAGGTTGTCGGTCTCATCGCGCTGCGGGGGCTGCGGGCCGGCGACATACTCCCCGCAGACGATGCGCAGCTCGACATCCCACCCCGCGCGCGCCGCGGAAAACAGCACCTCCCCGCCCGCGGCGTGCGGGATCACCACGCTGAAGAGGTTGATCAGGGCCTGGCGGAACGCGGCCGGCACGACGCACACCTTCGGCAGCGCCTCGGCCACCGTCGCGGCCAGGTGCACCTCGTAGCGCGTCGCCAGCCGGCCGACCAGCTCCAGCACCGGCGGCAGCGCCTCGGCGAGGTCGGTCGCGGCCACGCCGGAGGCGTCCTGGAGCCAGGCCAGCTCCTGACGCAGATCCGTCTCAACCAGGGGCGGCGCGGCCGCGTTCCTGGTCGCCTGCTCCGCCAGGTTGTACTGCTGCCAGAGCACGTCGGCCAGCGTCTCCTGGGCCGTGTTCTGCCAGCGCCGCAGATGGCGCGTGCCGATGCCGAGCTGATCCGCAACCTGCTCCGCGCTCAACTGCTCCACGTAACGGTAAAACAGCGGCTCGTAGATCTGCCAGGCGGGCGACTGGGACGGCTCCCCGGCCGCCGGCTTGAGGCTGGCGATGGCCTCCACCAGGACACGCTGGAGCGCCGCGCCGGTGTCGAAGCGCCCCGCGACGCCGAACAGCGCGGCCAGCGGGCTGCGCCGCAGGCGATCCGTCTCGTAGAGATGGTTGAGCGCCTCGCGCAGGTGTTCGAGGAACTGCTCGCGCGTCAGCATGTCCGCCCGCCCGCGGCAGTCGGCACGATGTCCGCTCTCATGTCCGCTTTTCGTCCCATTCGCGTCCGCCATGACGTAGGTTGTGTAACATTCTTATGATATTCTATCATAGAATCGGCCCAGACCATAGACGTCTCTCGCTTCTATCGCCGCTCCGACGCATCTTCGTGTTCCTGCGAGCCGCCATGGCCCGGTCCGCGGTTTATCAACATCTGTATCCGTTACAAGGAGGTAATCCAACCATGGAAGAAAAGACCGTCAGCCGGCGCAAGTTCCTCAAGCTGGCCGGAATCGCCTCGAGCGGCGCGCTGCTCGCGGCCTGCGGCCCCAGCGCCCAGCAGCCCGCGGCCGCCCCCGCCGCGGAACAGCCCGCCGCGGAGAAGCCCGCCGCGCCCGCCGCGGAAGGCGAGAAGACCGTCCGTCTCTGGGTCGCCTGGGGCCAGATGAACCAGTTGTTCCAGGACGAGGTCTGGTACCAGATGCCGGAGTACCAGGAGATCTGCAAGGATATCAAGATCGAGTACAAGGGCAACGTCAGCGAGGCGAACGTCACGACCGCCATCGCGGCCGGCGACCCGCCGGACTGCGGCGCCAACTGGAGCTACGCCCAGCTCGCCATCAAGGATGTCTTCATCGACACCGAGCCATACATCCAGGCCAGCCAATACATCAAGCAGGAGAACTACATCCCGGCCATCTGGGATTTCTGCAAGTTCTGGACCTTCAAGGGGATGCTGGGCCTGCCCTGCTTCGAGAGCTTTCTGGACTATGGCCTGAACTACAACACCGAGCTGGTGACCAAGGCCGGGCTCGACCCGAACGCGCCGCCTGAGACCTGGAGCGAGGCCCTCGAATGGCACAAGGCGCTCACCATCAAGGACGCGGCCGGCAACCTGACCCAGTTCGGCCTCGACCCGTACGACGCGATGGGCGGCGACCCAGACGGCATGGAGGTCGCCACCAACCACAAGTACTGGGACGACACGACCGGCAAGTTCGATTTCACCAACGAGCTCTTCGTCGAGTACTTCGACATCACCAGCAAGTTCTACGAAGTCATGGGCCCGGATCAGGTCGCCGGCCTGCGCCAGGCCGAGGGCATGGGCGGCTGGGGCGGCTCGTACAACGCCGAGGCCCAGGCCATGATCATCGAGGGCTACTGGCATCCGGGCGAGACCCACGCCCAGGCGCCGGAGATCGCCAAGAAGAACGCGGCCTCCTGGTCGCCGGTGCTCGACAGCCTGAAGGGCAAGAAGGTGCAGGTCGCTGGCGGCCACACCCTGGCCATCTTCAAGGACGCGCCGCACAACGCCGAATCGTTCAAGCTGGGCGAGTTCTTCAACACCGACGCCGCGCTCGACGTGCTGTTCAAGCAGGTCGGCTGGATCGTCGGCAAGAAGTCCTGGCTGGACAAGCAGGACCCCAACATGTATCCGGGCCTCAAGTTCTACTTCGACAGCGCCAACGAGGCCACCGATTGGTACCAGCTCCGCCGCTGCCCGCTGCACGGCTTCATCTGGGGCCAGATCCCCGAGGTGCGCGAGCAGTGCTACCGCGGGGTCATCACGCCCCAGCAGGCCGCGGAGGAGATCCAGAACCGCGCGGTCACCGAGTGGCAGAACCAGGGCCTGCCCGAGGCCTAAGAGCCTATCCGAAAACCCGTTGGGGCCGGTCTCTGACCGTGCCAGGGGCACGGTCAGAGACCGGCCAGAGCAATTTTCGGATAGATTCTGAGCAAGCTCTCGTCGGCCCGTCCGCCCCGGAAAGCGCGGGCGGGCCGCGAAGGATGATGCCGCGCAGAAGATGGGGGTTATGGGCTATCCGGCCAGGCCGATCAAGCGCGTCAGGCTGCGCGATGCGCCGGCAGGGCTCCGGCCGAATCTACGCAACATCGTACTCGAACCCTGTCCGAAAAACACTCTGGTCGGTCTGGCCGTGCTCCCTGGCCCGGTCGGGCCGACCAGAGCGGGTTATTCGGGCAGGCGCCCGTGATGTTCCGCCGTAGCATCGGCCCAGACCATAGACGTCTCGCTTCTATCGCCGCTCCGACGCATCTTCGCGTCCCGGTAAGCCGCCCAGGCCCGGCCCGCGATTCATCGACATCCGTCCGTCACAAGGAGATACTTCAACCCATGGAAGAAAAGACCGTCAGCCGGCGCAAGTTCCTCAAGCTGGCCGGAATCGCCTCGAGCGGCGCGCTGCTCGCTGCCTGCGGCCCCAGCGCCCAGCAGCCCGCGGCCGCCCCCGCCGCAGAACAGCCCGCCGCGGAACAGCCCGCCGCAGAGAAGCCTGTCGCGGAACAGCCTGCCGCGCCCGCCGCAGAGGGCGACAAGACCATCCGTCTCTGGGTCGCCTGGGGCCAGATGAACCAGTTGTTCCAGGACGAGGTCTGGTACCAGATGCCGGAGTATGAGGAGATCTGCAAGGGCATCAAGATCGAGTACAAGGGCAACGTCAGCGAGGCGAACGTCATGACCGCGATCGCGGCCGGCGACCCGCCGGACTGCGGCGCCAACTGGAGCTACGCCCAGCTCGCCATCAAGGATGTCTTCATCGACACCGAGCCATACATCCAGGCCAGCCAATACATCAAGCAGGAGAACTACATCCCGGCCATCTGGGATTTCTGCAAGTTCTGGACCTTCAAGGGGATGCTGGGCCTGCCCTGCTTCGAGAGCTTTCTGGACTATGGCCTGAACTACAACACCGAGCTGGTGACCAAGGCCGGGCTCGACCCGAACGCGCCGCCTGAGACCTGGAGCGAGGCCCTCGAATGGCACAAGGCGCTCACCATCAAGGACGCGGCCGGCAACCTGACCCAGTTCGGCCTCGACCCGTACGACGCGATGGGCGGCGACCCAGACGGCATGGAGGTCGCCACCAACCACAAGTACTGGGACGACACGACCGGCAAGTTCGATTTCACCAACGAGCTCTTCGTCGAGTACTTCGACATCACCAGCAAGTTCTACGAAGTCATGGGCCCGGATCAGGTCGCCGGCCTGCGCCAGGCCGAGGGCATGGGCGGCTGGGGCGGCTCGTACAACGCCGAGGCCCAGGCCATGATCATCGAGGGCTACTGGCATACGGGCGAGACGACCATCCAGGCGCCGGAGGTGGCCAAGAAGAACGCAGCCTCCTGGTCGCCGGTGCTCGACAGCCTGAGGGGCAGGAGGGTGCAGGTCGCTGGCGGTCACACCCTGGCCATCTTCAAGGGTGCGGCGCACAACGCCGAATCCTTTAAATTCGGCGAGTTCTTCAACACCGATGCGGTGCTCGACGTGATGTTCAAGCAGGTCGGCTGGATTCTGGGCAAGAAGAGCTGGCTGGAGACGGTGGACCCCAACACCTATCCGGGCCTCAAGTTCTACTTCGATAGCATCCCGGAGGTAACCGATTGGTACCAGCTCCGCCGCTGTCCGCTGCACGGCTTCATCTGGGGCCAGCTTCCGGAAGTCCGTGAACTGTGCTACCGCGGGCAGATTACCCCACAGCAAGCCGCGGAGGAGATCCAGCACCGCGCGGTCACCGAGTGGCAGAACCAGGGCCTGCCCGAGGCCTGAACGAGCCGCGGCGGCCCGTGCGTTCCGGACGGGCCGCCGCAAACCCGAATTGACGTTCCTTCTTGATGAGGAGGTAATCCAACATGGCAGTTGCGAGCCTCAGCCCAAAGGGATCCGCGCGGATGACGAAGGGCGAGCGGCACAACCTGATGATGGGGCTGCTCTTCGTCTCGCCGTGGATCCTCGGCTTCCTGATCTGGACGCTCTATCCGCTCCTGTCCTCCGTCTTCTTTAGTTTCACGCGCTACGACTTCATCACCCCGATGAAGTTTATCGGGATGCAGAATTACGTCGAGATCTTCACGCGCGACCCGCGTTTCTATACGGTGGTATACAACACGTTCTACTACGTGGGCATCGGCGTGCCGCTCGGCGTGGCCGTCGCCTTCCTGATGGCGAACCTGCTCAACACCGACGTGAAGGGCCGCTCAGTATTCCGCGCCATCTTCTACGTGCCCTCGATCATCCCGGCCATCTGCTCCGCGATGGTGTGGCTGTTTATCTTCAACAACCAGTACGGGGTCATCAACAACGTCTTGCGGGCGCTGGGCCGGCCCATCATCCCCTTCCTTTCGAACCCGACACTCTCCAAGCCGAGCCTGATCCTGATCCATCTATGGGCGCAGGGCACGGCCGTCGTCATCTTCCTGGCCGCGCTGCAAGATGTCCCCCGGTCGCTATACGAAGCCGCGACGGTGGACGGCGCAAACGGCTGGCACAAGTTCCGCCACATCACCATCCCGCTCTCCAGCCCGATCATCATGTATAACCTGATCATGGGGCTGATCAGCGGCTTCCAGACCTTCCTGATGCCGTACCTGCTCACCAACGGCGGGCCGATGGCCTCGACCGAGTTCTACGCCATGCACCTCTATCGGAACGCCTTCGAGCTGTTCCGCATGGGCAAGGCGTGTGCGCTGGCGTGGCTGATGTTCGTGGTGCTCGCCGCCTTCACCCTCTTCATCTTCCGTACATCGGCCCGGTGGGTCTTCTACGGAGGCGAGAAATGAGCACAGCAGAGACCACCATCACCCCGACCTCGCGGGGGCGGGAGACCGGCAGTTGGACCGCCCGGCGGATCACGGGCGTTGCGCTCAAATATCTGATCATCATCTTTCTGGCCGCATCCTATGCGTTCCCGCTCTACTGGATGGTCAGCTCGGCGCTCAAGGACGACCCGCAGGTATACCGGATCCCGCCGGTGCTCGCGCCCAACCCGGCCCACTGGAACAACTTCATCGACGCGTGGCGGTCGGACGAGTTCACGCTTTACACGTTCAACTCGGTCTTCCGCTATGCGCTGCCGAACACGCTGTTCACGGTCATATCCTCGACGCTGGTGGCGTACGGCTTCTCGCGCATCAAATGGCCGGGGCGCGACAAGCTGTTCTACCTGTGCATCGCCACGATGCTGATCCCCTACACCGTCACGATGGTGCCGCTGTTCATCGTCTTCAAGCGGCTGCAGGATGCAGGGCTGGGTCGGTGGATCGGCACCTACAACCCGATGGTGGTGCCCGCGCTGTTCGGCAACGCGTTTTACATCTTCCTGCTGCGCCAGTTCTTCCTGACGCTGCCCGAGGAGCTGTCGGACGCCGCGCGAGTGGACGGGGCCAGCGAGCTCGGCACGCTGGTGCGCATCCTCCTGCCGCTGATGAAGCCGGCGCTGGCAGTCGTGGCGCTGTTCCAGTTCATGGGCACCTGGGCCGATTACCTGGGGCCGCTCATCTACATCAACAAATACACGATGTACCCGCTGGCGCTGGGCATCCAGAAGCTGCGCGCGATGATGTCGTCGGTGGGCAACGCGCCCCTGGCCTACCCATATCTGATGGCGGTCAGCACCGTGGCGGCCGCGCCGATCATCATCATCTTCTTCTTTGCGCAGCGCACCTTCATCGAGGGCATCGCGCTGACCGGACTGAAGGGATAGCGGGCCAGCCGATGAGGATCGCGGGGCTGCGCCGGCTCGAAGAGACGGTCATACGCGTGCCGAGCCAGGGCGACAACTGGCACATGTCCTGGGCGGCGGGCGACGCGCAGGAGCCGGCCGGCCGCCAATACGTCAGCCTGTGCGACGGAAGCGGGTTCCCCGGCCTGCCGCGCGCCGACTACAACAGCCGCGCGTATGCGATTGCCGGGGATCCGCCGCACGTGCGCTTCGAGCATCTGCCCGGCTACCCCGAGCTGCTGACCGTCCCCGGCACGCGCGACGTCCACCGCTACTACAACTTCGGCATCCTCGCGCTCGACGGCCGGCTCTACCAGTTCCTCAGCACGCCCAACCACCCCTTTCACGAGCCGGAGCCGCGCTTCGTCGGCGTCAAGCTGATCTGGTCGCCCGACAACGGGGCCGTCTGGCGCAACCAGGACGGCTCCGCGCCCGTGCGCTGGGAGCCGTGGGACGCGCGCAGCCGCGCCAACATGCTCTTCTTCGACGAGCCGGGCGAGGCGTTCAGCCTGCTCACCGTCGTGCAGATGGGCCAGAACTACGCGCACAACCGCGATGGTTATGTCTACATCTATGCGCCGAACGGCAACCGCGAGGGCGCGATGAACCAGCTCGTGCTGTGCCGCGTGCCGCGGGAGCGCATCCTCGACCGCCGCGCCTACACGTTCTACGCCGGGCTGCGGCAGGATGGCTCCGCCGCGTGGACGCCGGACATCGCGGCCCGCGGCGTCGTCCACGCCTTCCCCGCCGGCTGGGTCAACCGCTTCGTCCACCCCTATGCCTGGCACCCCAGCGTCGTCTACTACCCGCCGACCGGCGAATACCTGATGGCGAACTGGGGCATGGGCACGGACAGCGCCGGCAACTGGTTCGCACGGCCGAGCTATCTGGGCTTCTGGACGGCCCCCGAGCCGTGGGGCCCGTGGACGCAGGTTCACGAGGAGCAGGCCTGGATGCCCGCGGACGACCCCGCCGCGCGGGCGTATCAGCCGCAGATCGCGCCGAGGTGGATCGCCGCCGACGGCGGCGCCTTCTGGTTGGTCTGGACCGATTTCCAGGAGCTTGGCGGGCAGCGGCCCTACTATGCCTTCAACATGCAGCAGGTCGCGGTGCGGCTGGCCTGACGCCGGAGTGGTACAATAGGGGTCGGTTCGAACGACCGAAACCTCGATGCGCCTGCCGCCAGCCGGACGCGAGACAGGAGATAGGCATATGTACAACCGCGTGGATGCCCGGCTGATAGCGGGGCTGGAGCAGATCGTCGGCGCGGACAACGTCCTGGCCGGGCCGCAGCAGGCGGAGAAGCTGGAACGCTACACGCACGACGAGGTGGTCGGCCTGGCCGCCGAGCCGGAGGTGGTCGTCCTCGCGACCTCCGCGCAGCAGGTGGCCGAGATCATGCGCCTGGCCCAGGCCGCGCGCGTGCCCGTGACCCCGCGCGGCGCGGGATCCGGGCTGAGCGGCGGCGCGGTGCCGGTCTGCGGCGGCATCGTGCTCTCGCTGGAGCGCATGAACCGCATCCTCGAGATCGACCACGGCAACCTGATGGTCACGGTCGAGCCGGGCGTCATCACCGGCGACCTCCACCGCGCGGTCGAGGCGGAAGGGCTCTTCTACCCGCCCGACCCGGCCAGCCTGGAATCGTGTTCCATCGGCGGCAACATCGCCGAGGGCGCGGGCGGGCCGCGCGCGGTCAAATACGGCGTGACGAAGGACTACGTCTGCGGGCTGGAGGCGGTGCTCCCCTCGGGCGAGGTCATCAACCTGGGCGGCAAGCTGGTCAAGGATGTCACCGGCTACGACCTGACGCAGCTCCTCATCGGCTCCGAGGGCACGCTGGCGGTCGTCACGAAGATCATCCTCCGGCTGGTGCCGCTGCCCAAGTTCCGGGTCGACCTGCTCGTGCCGTTCGACGACTTCCAGACGGCGATCAACACCGTCTCGGCGATCATCGCGGCCCGCATCCTGCCCACCACGATCGAGTTCATGGAACAGGACAGCATCCTCGCGGTCGAACAGTTGTTGGGCCGCCAGATGCAGTTCCGCGACGCGGCCGCGCACCTGCTGATCCAGCTCGACGGCAGCCATCAGGAGGCCGTGGACGCGGATTACGAGACCGTGGGCGAGATCTGCCTGGAGCGCGGCGCGCGCGACGTCCTGGTCGCCAGGGACGCCCGCACGCGCGACCGGCTGTGGGAGGCGCGGCGGAAGATCATCGAGGCGCTCAAGTTCGCCAGCCCGATCAACCACATGGAGGATGTCGTCGTCCCGCGCAGCCGCATCCCGGAGCTGCTGGCCGGGGTCAAGGCGATTGCGGCCGAGCACGGGATACGGGTCGTCTGCTTCGGCCACGCCGGCGACGGCAACGTCCACATCAACGCGCTCAAGGACGCGCTGCCCATCGAACGCTGGCACGCGCTCACGCCGGAGCTCTCCGCGGCGTTCTACCGGCTCGCCATCGGCGTGACCCGCCGCAACTATCTGGGCATGGCCCTCAGCCCCGCGGAGATCGCCCTGATGCGAGGCATCAAGGCCACGTTCGACCCGCACGGCATCCTGAACCCGGGCAAAGTCTTCCCGGATCGGCCGGCCGGAGACGGCGCGCGGGCATCCTGAACGGGCCAACGCTGCCGCGCCGTTGACGAGGGGCCGTCCCTTCGACCGCGTTTCGCCGCGCGCCGCGCTGTGCGCCAGCGCGCGGCTTGTGCTATAATGCACCCGGCCACAGCGCCACATCCTGCACGGCTGACTCACGGAGCCCATGCGTCCCCAAACCCATCACGTCCCTGTCCTATCGCGCGCAGATCTGGCGGCGGCCCTCCTCGCGGCCGCGGCCAGCTTCCTGCTCTATGCCCGCACGTATACGCCGTGGGTGCTGCCCTCCGACAGCGGCGAGTTTCAGGTGCTCGCGCACCAGGTCGGGGTGGCCCATACGACCGGCTACCCCATCTATCTCCTGCTGGCCAAGGCGTTCATCCTGCTGATCCCGGCCCCCAGCATCGCCGCGGGCGTCAACCTCTTCTCCGCGTTCATGGCCGCGGCGACCGTGGGGCTGGTCTGCCTGGGCGGGCGGCTGTTGAGCCGCTCGCCCAGCCCGTGGCTGCCGCTGTACGGCGCGGGCGCGCTGGCGGTCGGCTACACCTTCTGGTCGCAGGCGCTCATCGCGGAGGTCTATTCGACCGCCGCGGCGTTTCTGGCCGCGGTGTGCGTGCTGACGCTCTACTGGTATCGCGCCGCGGAGACGGGCCGCGCCCCCGGCCCCGGGGAGCATCCTCCGACGGCGCTCCGCCCTGCCCAGCGCGCCCGCGCGGGCTGGCCGCTCCTGCTCGCGGGCATCATCGGCGGCCTGGGGCTCGGCGCGCACGCCAGCCTCGCCATGTTTGCGCCCGCGGTGGTCATCTTCCTCCTGCTCAACCACGAACGACGCCGCACGTGGCTCCTGCCCGCGCTGCTCGGCGCCGCGGCCGGCCTGCTGCTCTATCTCGTCGCGTTCCTCCTCGTGGATCTGCACGCGGCGCCCGCCAACATCTTCAACGCGGCGTACGGCCCGGCGCGCTCCAACTGGGGCCTGACCGAGGCGGATCTCGCCAGCCCGGTCCGCCGCATCATCTTCCTGATGACCGCGATCCAGTGGCGGAGCGCGATG
>MWBF01000070.1 GCA_002068935.1 Chloroflexi bacterium ADurb.Bin325 | reverse complement strand
CATCGCCAGGCTAAAGTTCTCCGGCTGCATCTTGTCCCACACCAAGAACGTCTGGCTCGGCGGCAGCGGGAAGTAATTGCCACCCCACACAATCAGGTTCTTTGCCTTCTCCTGCATCAGTCCAAACAGCCAAGCAGCGGGCGCTTCGGCGCGGCTGACGCCTGCTGCCAACACAGACGACTGAACGACAGGACTAACGTATGGACTGGATCAGCCTGATTCTCATCCCGGCAATCAAATCGCTCATCCTGGTCATCGTGCTGTTGACCGGCTTTGCCTACGCCACCTGGTTCGAGCGGAAACTGATCGGCCGCTTCCAGCAACGCATCGGGCCGAACCGCGCCTGGACGTTCGGGCTGGGCCATCCGATTGCCGACGCGCTGAAGATGATCTTCAAAGAAGAGATCGTGCCCTCTTACGTGGACAAGATCTTGTTCGTGATGGCGCCCGGCCTGGCCATCGTGCCCGCGCTGCTGATCTTTGCGGTCGTGCCGGTCGGGCCGAACATCACGCTCTTCGGCCGCGAGATCCCGCTCGTGGTGGCCGACGTGAACATCGGCCTGCTGTGGGTGCTCGCCGTCGCCGGCGTGGGCGTCTACGGCATCATCCTGGGCGGCTGGGCCAGCAACAACAAGTATTCGCTGCTGGGCGCGCTGCGCACCAGCGCACAGATGCTCTCCTACGAGCTGCCGATGGGCGTCCTGCTCATCGCGATCCTGCTGACCACCGCGCTGGGCACGGCGGACGGCGCGGGCACGCTCAGCCTGGTCCAGATCGTCAACATGGAGCTGCCCTGGTACATCCGCATCTGGATCCTACTGGCCTTCCCGCTCTATTTCATCACCATGCTGGCCGAGACCTCGCGCAAGCCCTTCGACTTCCCCGAGACGGAGAACGAGCTGGTCGCGGGCTTCCAGACGGAGTACGGCAGCATCAAGTTCGCCCTGTTCTACATGACCGAATACCTGCACATCCTGGGCGCCAGCGGCGTGGCGGTCTCGGTCTTCTTCGGCGGCTGGCGCGGCCCGTTCGTGGAACAGGCGCCCATCCTGGGCGTGTTCTACTTTGCGGCCAAGCTCATCGCGATGGTGTTCCTGTTCATCTGGGTTAGCGCCAGCGTGCCGCGGCCGCGCTATGACCAGCTCCTGCGTTTCTGTTGGACGTTCCTGTTCCCGGTGTCCCTGGTCTATCTGGCGATCACCGCGGCCATCGTGATCTTGCTCTGAGCCGTGAACGACAGCCCGCTCACGGCGCTATCATGGTCTGTTTGAGGTGTTGAATGGCTGTAAGTGATGGCATCAAAGGGGCCGTCGAGATCGCCAAGTCCATGGCGGTCACGCTGCGCGCGCTCCTGGCCGGCCCGTTGACGGTCCAGTATCCCGAACAACCCATCGCCATCTATCCCCGCTTCCGGGCGCGACACGAGCTGCGCCGCTACGGGAACGGGTTGGAACGCTGCATCGGCTGCATGTTGTGCGAGGCGGCCTGCCCCACCGGCGCGATCCACGTCGAGGCGGCCGAGAACGATCCGGAACACCCGGTCAGCCCCGGCGAGCGGTACGCCAAGGTCTGGGAAGTCAACCTGATGCGCTGCATCTTCTGCGGCGACTGCGAGACCGCGTGCCCGGTGGAGGCGGTCGTGCTGGGCCACGAATACGAGCTCGCCGGCTACTCGCGCGATGACCTGCTGTGGACCAAGGAAAGGCTGTTGGAGCCCACCCGGCCCAACGTGATTATCCGGACCGAATGACAGAACGAAGGGGTTGCAGGTTGCCTGTTGCAGGTCGGCGGAGCCGGATGCTCGACAGCCTGCGACATGCGACCTGATAACCTGTAACCGTCACAGAGGCGCCCATGTTCTTATTCGTCGTATTTGCCCTGATCGCGCTCGCCGCGGCGGTCGGCGTCATCACCAGCCGGAAGCCGGTGTACAGCGCCCTGTTCCTGCTGCTCAACTTCGCCACGCTGGCCGCGCTGTACATCATGGTCGAGGCGCAGTTCCTGGCCGCGGTGCAGATCATCGTGTACGCCGGCGCCGTCATCGTGCTGTTTCTGTTCGTCGTCATGCTCATCGGCGGCGGCGAGCTGGACGACATCGGCGGCCGCAACAAGAAGTTCCTGGCCCGCCTGACCTGGCCGCGCGGCATCGCGCTGGTGCTCGGCCTGGGGCTGCTGGTCGCGGTCGGCTACGGCCTGCTCAGCGGCCAGCTGATGACGGCCACGAACGACGCGGCCGCGTTCGGCCAGGGCAGCGTGCAGGCCATCGCGGCGGTGCTCTACACCGATTATGCCCTGCCCTTCGAGCTGGCGTCGATCCTGCTGCTGGTCGGCATGATCGGCGCGGTCGCCCTGGCGCAGCCGCCGAAAAAGGATTGAAGGCTGGCAGGTTGCAGGTTACGGGTTCAGCATGAACCCCAAACTTTCAAACTGCAACCTGTAGCCGGTCGTCCACAACCGTTCGCGGAGAACTTGAATGGTACCAACATCCTATTTCCTGATCCTGAGCGCGCTGCTGTTCACCATCGGGACGCTGGGCGTGCTCGTGCGGCGCAACGTGCTGATCATTTTCATGTCGGTCGAGATGATGCTCAACGCCGTCAACCTCAGCTTCGCCGCGCTGGCGCGCCACTTCCTGGATCTGAACGGGCAGATCTTCATGCTCATGGTGATGGTCGTGGCCGCGGCCGAGGTGGCCGTCGGCCTCGCCATCGTGATGGCCGTCATCCGCAACAAGGACACGACGAACATCGAAGACGTGAACTTACTGAAGGGCTGATTCGCGACTGGCGTCCAACGCCTCGCTCGGTGCAGCCGCCTGGGGGCTTTCATGCTTGATTACGCCTGGTTGATGCTCTTGTTCCCCGCGTTGGGGACGCTGATTATCTCGCTGTTCGGCACGCGGCTGGGGAAGCGCGCGGTCAGCATCCTCGCGCCCGCGATGGTGTTCCTCAGCTTTGTGGTCGCCGTGGCCGCCTTTGTGAGCCTGCTCGGCCTGCCCGTCGACGAACGCAGCCGCGAGGTGACGCTCTGGCGCTGGATGGTCGTGGGGAACTTCAGCGTGGACGCCGCGCTGCTGCTCGACCAGCTCTCGATCACGATGGCGCTGGCCGTCACCTGCGTGGGCTTCCTGATCCACGTCTATTCCGCGGGCTATATGCACGACGACGAGCGCGTGCCCCGCTATTTCGCGTTCCTCAACCTGTTCATCCTGGCGATGCTGACCCTGGTCCTGGCGAACAATTACCTGCTCCTCTTCGTCGGGTGGGAGGGGGTCGGCCTGGTGTCATACCTGCTCATCGGCTTCTGGTTCGAGAAGCCGGCGGCCGCTGACGCCGGCAAGAAGGCCTTCATCGTCAACCGCGTCGGCGACTTCGGCCTGCTGCTGGCCATCATGTTTATCTGGACCGGCATCGGCTCGCTGCGCTTTGCGGATGTGTTTGCGCTGGCGCCCCAGGTCTGGCCCGCGGGCAGCGCGGTGGTGGGCGCGGTGACCCTGCTCATGCTGCTGGCCTCCACCGGCAAGAGCGCCCAGATCCCGCTGTACGTCTGGCTGCCCGACGCGATGGAAGGCCCGACCCCGGTCTCCGCCCTGATCCACGCCGCGACGATGGTCACCGCGGGCGTCTATATGATCGCGCGCTCCGCCGTGCTGTTCGACCTCGCGCCGGCCTCCGGCAACTGGGTCGCGTGGGTCGGCGTGCTGACCGCGTTCTTTGCGGGCACGATCGCGCTGACGCAGACCGACCTCAAGCGCATCCTGGCCTACTCGACCGTCTCGCAGCTCGGCTTCATGTTCATCGCGGTCGGCGTGGGCGCTTATGCGGCCGGCATCTTCCATCTCGTCACGCACGCCTTCTTCAAGGCGCTGCTCTTCCTCAGCGCGGGCAGCGTGATGCACGCGCTCAACGGCGAGCTGGACATCCGCAAGATGGGCAACCTACGCGTCAAGCTGCCGACGACATATTGGACCTTCCTTGTCGGCGCGGCCGCGCTGGCCGGCATCCCGCTCTTCTCCGGCTTCTTCAGCAAGGATGCCATCCTCTTTGCGGCCTTCGAGAAGCAACTGCCGGTCTGGATCATCGGCGTCATCACGGCCTTCATCACCGCGCTCTACTCGTTCCGCATGGTCTTCGTGACCTTCTGGGGCCAGGAGCGCGACCGCCGGCTCTTCAACCATGCCCATGAGTCGCCGCGGGTGGTAACGATCCCGCTGATCATCCTGGCGGTCGGCGCGGTCCTCACCGGCTATATCGGCCTGCCCGCCATCTCCGCCATCGACGGCTGGCTGGCGCCGGCCTTCCATCCCGCCGGCGCGGCCGCCGAGACGCACAGCGTGGCTCTCGAGCTGATCCTGCTGGTCGTCTCCGGGCTGATCGCGCTGGCCGGCGTGTTCGCCGCCTACCAGGCCTACATGGTCGATCCCGACCTGCCGAAGCGCGTCCGGGCCTCGCTCGGCCGGGTGGGCCGGCTGGTCGAGAACAAATACTATATCGACGAGATCTACGACATGTTCGTGGTCAACCCGCTGCGCGACCTGGGCGGCTGGCTGGGCGGGGTGTTCGACCGCCGCGGCATCGACGGCGCGGTGAACGGGCTGGCCGGGGTGACGGGCTGGCTCGGCGCGCAGGCCCGTCGGCTGCAAACCGGCATGGTGGGGCTGTACGCGCTGGCGATGTTGTTCGGCGCGGTCGCGCTGCTGGCCTGGCTGGCGACCCGATAGGCAGATCATGCGCACCCACGAGCCGCGAATTCGACGCCCCGCCGTGCGGGCAGCCCTTTCGGCCTATGTCGAACGCGTCTCTGGGCTGTTTCCTGATGACGTGGCCGCCATCATCCTGTACGGCTCGCAGGCCCGCGGCGACGCCAGCGGCGATTCGGATATCGACGTCCTGGTCGTCCTGCGTCGGGAGCTGCCCGCGCTGCGGCAGGCGCTGGCAGACATCGCGTGGCAGGTGCAGTTCGAGCACGGCGTCGTCATCTCCGATGTGATTCGCACCGTCGAACAGTTGGAACGCATGCCAACGAGACGATTCCCGTTCTATCAGTCGGTGCAACGGGATGGGGTGGTGCTGTGGAGGAGCATGTCCGGGCCTATGCCCGCCTTCGGCTAAATGTCTATTCGAAAACCTGCTGGGGCCGGTCTCTGACCGTGCCCCTGGCTCGGTAGGCTCAACGCAGTTGAGCACGACCGGCCAGAGCAATTTTCGGATAGGTTCCAAGGATGACACACGGTGATCGACGCGGCGACAGCCGACCAGATCATCGCCGACGCGGCACGCTTCGTGGACAGGCTGGAACGCTATCTTGAGCAAGTCGGCGCGCTCGACGCGCGACTCATCTAAGCGAGTAGTGTATGAATCAATTCCCTCTGTTGTCCGTCATTACCTTGCTGCCTCTCGTGGGAGGGCTGATCCTGCTGGCGCTGCCCGGCGCGCGGCTCCAGAAGTGGTGGGCGCTCGGCGTCAGCCTCGCGACCTTCGTCATCTCCTGCCTGCTGTTCGTCTGGTGGAAGGCCGGCGAGGCCGGGATGCAGTTCGTCGAGCGGCTGCCCTGGGTTCCCCAGTTCAACATCCAGTACTACCTGGGCGTGGACGGGCTCAGCCTCTTCCTGGTGCTGCTCACGACCTTCCTGACGGTGCTCGTCATCCTGTTCTCATGGGAGGGCGTCGAGCAGCAGCTCAAGCCGTTCCTGGCCCTGCTGCTGCTGCTGGAGACCGGCATGATCGGCGTGTTCGTCGCGCTGGATCTGGTATTGTTCTATGCCTTCTGGGAGCTCTCCCTCATCCCCATGTACTTCCTGATCGGCGGCTGGGGTGATGCGCACGGAACATACAACTTCCTCGGACGCACGCTCTCGTGGCGCGTCTACGCCGCGCTCAAGTTCTTCCTCTACACCTTTGCCGGCAGCGCGCTGATGCTGGTCGCCATCCTGGTGCTCTACATCCGCGGCGGCACGTTCGACCTGCTGGCGTTGCAGCAGATCGGGCTGGCGCCCAACCTGCAATTCTGGCTCTTCCTGGCGTTCGGGCTGGCCTTCGCCATTAAGGTCCCGCTGTTCCCCTTCCACACCTGGCTGCCCGACGCGCACGTCGAGGCGCCGACCGCCGGCTCGGTGATCCTGGCGAGCGTCCTGCTGAAGATGGGCACCTACGGGTTCGTGCGCTTCTGCCTGCCGCTCTTCCCGGATGCATCGCGCCAGTTGGGCCCGTGGATCGCGGCCCTGGCGATCGTCGGCATCCTGTACGGCGCGCTGGTCGCGCTCGTCCAGAAGGACGTGAAGTCGTTGGTGGCCTACTCCTCCGTCGCCCACCTGGGCTTCGTGATGCTCGGCATCTTTGCGCTCAACGCGCAGGGCGTGGCCGGCGCGACGCTCCAGATGGTCAACCACGGGCTGAGCACCGGCGCGCTGTTCCTGATGGTCGGCATGCTGTACAACCGGCGGCACACGCGGCTGCTGGCCGACTTCGGCGGGCTGTGGAAGCAGATCCCCATCTACGGGTTCCTGTTCCTGATCGTGGCGCTGTCATCGGCCGGCCTGCCGGGGCTGAACGGCTTCGTGGGCGAGTTCAACATCCTGCTCGGCGCATTCCAGATGAACCGCGCCTATGCGGTCTTCGGCACGCTCGGCATCATCCTGGCGGCCTGGTATCTGCTCGTCGCGGTGCGCCAGATGCTGCACGGCCCGCTCAACAAGGCCGAGAACATGGCCGTGCGCGACCTGAACGTGCGGGAGATCGTCACGCTCGCGCCGATCATCCTCCTGTTCTTCGTCATCGGCCTGTTCCCCAACCTGTTCTTCGACAAGATCAACCCATCGGCCCAGGCGGTCGTGGACGCATTGAACCGGCCACAGCCCATCGTGAGCATGGCTGTGGATTCTGAACGATAGGTTGGCTGCTATGACCCTTCCGACCCTTAACTTCCTGGCCATCCTCCCCTTGCTGATCCTCGTCGCGGCAACGCTGCTCGTGTTGCTGGCCGACCTGGTCGTGCGCAACAAGCGGGTCTTGACCTTCCTGGGCCTGCTCGCCGTGGCCGCCTCGCTCGCGGCGGTGCTGCTCGTTCGGCCCGCCGCGCCGACGTTCCAGGGCATGACGCTGGCCGACGAGCTGGGGCTGTTTGCCTCCGTCGCGATCCTCGTGGCCACGGGCCTGGCGCTGCTGCTGGCGCTGGAGCGCACGTCCGATTTCACGCGGCGGCCCGGCGCCTATGTCGCGCTGCTCCTGCTGGCGACCGCGGGCATGATCGTGATGGCGAAGGCCAGCGACTTCATCACCATCTTCCTGGGGCTGGAAATCCTCTCGCTCTCGCTCTACATCCTGGTCGGCTTTGCGCAGCGGGATGCACGGTCGAACGAGGCCGCGCTGAAGTATTTCCTGCTCGGCGCCTTTGCCAGCGGCTTCTTCCTCTACGGCATGGCGCTCATCTACGCCGCGACCGGCTCCACCAACCTGGCCGAGATCAGCAAGGGCATCGCGTCGCACTCCGCCTCGCTGCCCTTTGCGCCGCTGCTGCCGATCGGCGTGGGGCTGCTGCTCGTCGGCTACGGCTTCAAGCTGGCGCTGGTCCCGTTCCACATGTGGACGCCCGACGTCTACCAGGGCGCGCCGACCTCGGTCACCGCGTTCATGTCGGTCGCGACCAAGACCGCCGCGTTCGCCTCGCTGATCCGGGTGCTGGCCGCGGTGTGGAGCGGCGACCGGCCGTGGCTGCTGGCGCTGGCAGGCCTGGCCGTCGTGACCATGACCCTGGGCAACCTGGCCGCGCTGCGCCAGACGAGCCTCAAGCGCATGCTGGCCTACTCCAGCATCGCGCACGCGGGCTACGTCCTCACCGGCCTGGCCGCGGGGAACGACCGGGGCTTCGAGGGCGCGCTGTACTACCTGATCGCCTACACCTTCATGAACCTGGGCGCGTTCGCGACCATCCAGGCGGTGCAGCGCCGCGACCAGAACGACGTGACGACCGAGCAGATCACCGGGCTGTCGACCCAGCGGCCGGGGCTGGCCCTGCTGATGACCGTCTTCATGTTTGCGCTGACCGGCATGCCGCCGCTGGTCGGTTTCTTCGGCAAGCTGTACGTCTTCTCCGGCGCGGTCCAGGGCGGGATGACCTGGCTGGCGATCGTCGGCGTCATCAACAGCGCCATCGCCGCCTACTACTATCTGCGCGTCACGGTGCTGATGTACATGGGCGGCGCAACGGCCGCCGCGGGCGACATCCCGCGCACGGGCTGGGCCGTCTGGACGACGCTCGTCATCACCGCCGTAGCGACCCTGGCGTTGGGGCTCTGGCAGCAGCCGTGGATGGAGTCGATCCGCGAGGCGGTGACGCTGCTCGCGCTGCGCTAACGAGCCTATCTGAAAACCCGCTGGGGCCGGTCTCTGACCGTGCCCCTGGCTCGGTCGGAGACCGGCCAGAGCAATTTTCGGATAGAATCCCGACCATAACTTGGGATAAAAGCAGCAGGGCGCACCTGTGTGGGTGCGCCCCGTTGCTTTAATAACCAGATCAGCCTCAGAACAGGCTCAACTGCTCGTTCTCCGGCTTCTTCCTGGCGCGGCCCGGCGCCATCTCGCGCGCCTGTTTGAGCGCGTCCTCGATGTCGCTCACGAAGCGCGACGGCGGGTTCTGCATGCGCAGCCCGAACAGGAACCGAGTGCGCGCGCTGGTCAGCACGAGCTTCTGCTGCGCCCGCGTCATGCCCACGTAGAACAGCCGGCGCTCCTCCTCCACGTCCGCCGCGGCCGCGCCGGGCCGCTCGTAGGGCAGCAGCCCCTCCTCGCAGCCGACGATGAACACGACCGGGAACTCCAGCCCCTTTGCCGCGTGCAGCGTCAGCAGCGCGACGCGATCCGCGCGCGGGTCGTAATCATCCGTCTCCCCGCGCAGCGCCAGGTCTTGCAGGAACGCGCGGAGGTCGAGGGAGGAGGACTGCGCGCGGCGGAGCAGCTCGGGCACGCGGCCGGCGGGCTCGCCGGCGACGAACGCGACCGTCTGCTGGACAAGCCCGGCCAGCGGCGCGGCCGGCGTCAGCTCCTCGTAGAAGCGCGCCAGGCTGCGCAGCCGCGCGCGCTGGGCCGCGGAGAACCCGTCCGCCGCGGCGGCCGCGTCGAACGCGACGGACGGCCCCTGGCCGCGCGCCAGCCTGGTGAAGGCCGCCGTGACGCTGGCCTGCGCCGCGGCCGGGAACGCGGGCTTGCCCGCCGCCAGCGCCGCCGCCAAATGCACCTTCGAGCGCGGCTGCACCGTGAGCCAGAGGTGCGCAAGGATCTGGTAGACCGCGGCGTCGGCGGTCAGGGCCGCGTGCCCCGCGCACTGGTAGGGGATGCCGGAGCGGTCGAACGCCTCGATCAGCGCCCGGCTCTGCGCGCCCAGGCGATAGAGCACGGCAAAATCGCCGAAGGCCCGCTCAGCGCCCGTTGCGCCGTCCAGCCGGCCCGAATCCACCGAGAAATAGCTCGTCCCGCCGACCATCTGCTCGATCTGGTGCACCACGTACTCGGCCTCGGCGCGATCCGTGGCCGCGCGGTGCGTGTCGAGCCGGACCTGCTCCGAGAACTCCGCCAGCGCCTCGACCGCGCGCAGCGACGGCGGCTGCTCGCCGCGGCGGGCCGCGAGCACCTGCACCGCGGCGTCGAGGATGAGCTGCGTCGAGCGGTAGTTCTCGCTCAACCGCAGGAGCCGCGCGGCGGGATAGTCCTGCTGAAACGTCAGGAAGTAGCTGCGATCCGCCCCGCGGAAGCCGTAGATGGCCTGGTCGGGGTCGCCGATGACGCACAGGTTCGCGCCGCCCGCGGCCAGCAGCCGCAGGAGCCGCACCTGGGCCAGGTTCACGTCCTGATACTCGTCCACCGAGATCCAGCGGTAGCGCGCCTGGACCGCGGCCAGCGCCTCCGGCCGCGCCTCCAGCAGGCGCACCGCGCGCAGGAGCAGGTCGTCGAAGTCGAGCGCGGCGTTGTCTTGCAGCGCGGCCTCGTAGCGCGCATAGATGGCCGACAGATCGGCATCGCCCGCGGCCGCGACATCGGCCGGGCCTTGCAGCCGGTTCTTGGCGTCCGAGATGCGCGCGAGCAGCCGTTCGACCTCCGCGGGCGACGGCGGGCTGTCGGACAGCGCGCGGGCCGCCTCGCGCAGCAGCGCGGGGCGATCCGCCTCCGTGCAGATGACGAATTCGGGATCCAGCGCCGCCTCCGCGGCCCAGGCGCGCAGCAGTTGCGCGCCGAAGGCGTGAAAGGTGCTGACCGTCACGCGGGCCGCGGTGGCTGCGTCGAGCAGCGCGGCCAGCCGCCCGGTCATCTCCGCCGCGGCCTTGTTCGTGAAGGTGATCGCCAGGATGGCCTCCGGCGCGACCCCGTGCGCGCGGATGAGATGCGCGATCCGCACGGCCAGCGTGTGCGTCTTGCCCGTGCCCGGCCCCGCGACGATGACCAACGGCGCGTCGATGCAGAGGGCCGCCGCGCGCTGCGCGGGGTTAAGCCCGGCCAGCAGCCCCTCGGCGGCATCCTGAGCGGGTGCACGGCTCACCCCCGAAGACGGCGAATCATCAGTCGAGGCATCCTGAGCGGGTGCACGACTCGACACACCCGACGAGGCATCACCAGTCGAAGGAGCCTTCGACTCCGGCCCGCCTTCAGCAGGCCGCCGCTCAGGTTGCTCCGCGGCGGGTGCACGGCTCACCCCCGAAGACGACAAATGGTCAGTCGAAGCATCCTGAGCGGGTGGGCGGCTCAACACAGCCGACGAGGCATCACCAGTCGAAGGAGCCTTCGACTCCGGCCTGCCTTCAGCAGGCCGCCGCTCAGGCTGCTCCGCGGCGGGTGCACGGCTCACCCCCGAAGACGACGAATCATCAGTCGAGGCATCCTGAGCGGGTGCACGACTCGACACACCCGACGAGGCATCGCCAGCCGAAGGAGCCTCCGGCTCCGGCCCATCTTCGGCGAACAGGCTGAACTGCGCGCCATCCGCCGCGGGCAGGGCAGCCGCGCGAAACAGCCGGATCACACCGTACTCGCCGTCATACCCGGCCTCCGCGACCACCTCGCCGCGGCGCATCCGGCCAATGCCCTCGGCCAGCCGCTCGCCGCCCGCGGCGGCAATCTCCGCCAGCGGCGCATCGCGCAGGATGGTCAGATCCGGGCCGAGCCGCGCCAGCAGCTTCGCATACTCCGCGCCCACTTGCTTGGAGCCCGCGCCCACGCCGTAGACCTCCGACAGCACCTCCGGCAGCGGGATGAGGCTGACATACGGCGCGACGCGGTCGGGACGCCCGCCCACGGGCCGGTCGGCCAGCGCCTCCACGCGGTGCATCACCCCGACCGTGACCTCCTTGCCGCAGCCGGGGCAGACGCCGCCGTGGGCCAGCGTGACCGCCGGCTCCCACACGACGCCGCATTTGCGGTGCCCGTCCAGATGGTATTTGCCCTCCTCCGGGAAGAACTCGACCGTGCCGCCGAACGCGGGGCCTTCGCCCTGCTCCAGCGCGGCAAACAGCGCGGGATAGGAGAGCTCCGTGTCAAAGAGGGTGGCCTCGCGCGCCAGCTTCTCCGGCGAGTGCGCGTCCGAGTTGGAGACGAGCGTGTAGCCGTCCAGCCCGGAGACGCGCCAGTTCATCGGCGGGTCGGACGACAGCCCGGTCTCCAGCGCAAAGATGTGCGGCGTCAGGTCGCCGTAGCACTCCTCGACCGTGTCGAAGCCCGACTTCGAGCCGAGCAGCGAGAACCACGGCGTCCAGATGTGCGCGGGGATCAGCTTGCATTCGGGATCTGCGTCCAGCAGCGTCTCGAGCAGGTCGCGCGAGTCCAGGCCGAGGATCGGCCGGCCGTCCGCGCGGATGTTGCCGATCTTCTCCAGCCGCGCTTGCAGCCGCTCGACCGCGTCGAGCGACGGCGCAAAGACGACGTTGTGCACCTTGCGCGTCCGCGCCTCGCCGGAGCGCCCCGCCTTCTTGTAGATGTTGCTGATCTCCCCGCCGAGCATGAAGCGGACGACCCCGCGGCACGCGGGCGGCGTCTCGGCCTGCACCGCGTCTGCGAGATCGTCCCGCAATCGAAACAGCCCCTCCTCCGCGGGGACCAGCTTCTCGCGCATCTCCTTGAGCCAGCCGGGGTGCGCGATGTCGCCCGTCCCGACGACGTGGACGCCCTTCAACTGCGCCCAGAGCGAGAGGTATTCGAAGGTCAGGTTCTTGCTGGTCGCGCGCGAGAAGTGCGAATGGATGTGAAGGTCGGCAACGATTTTCATGGCCTGAGTATAACACAACCCTGTCTCGCCCCCTGCTCCCCTCCCCTGATGGGCGAGCCTTTGGCCCACAAGTCAGGGGAGGGGATGGAGGTCAAGCCGGGGAAAACTTTTGGCCGGATGCTTATGTATATTGCAACAACAGCGGCCTGATCTGCGCGGTCCAGACGGCGTACCCCTGCGCGTTCGGGTGGAGCTTGTCCGCGCGATACAGCTCCCGCCGCGGGGCGCCGTCGGGGCCGAGGATGGCGTCGGTCAGGTCGATGAAGTAGAGATGGTCCGCGGCCGCCGCGGCGTGCGTCTGGATCAGCTCGTTCGCCTCGCGCGCGATGGGCCAAAGCGCCCAGCGCGACGGCGTCGGCGTGATCGAGATATAGTAGATCGGCGTCTCCGGCAGCGCGGCCCGCACGTTGGCGACGAACGTCAGATAGCCCTCGTAGACCTGCTGCGCGGTCTTCGGCTGGCGGCCGGAGATATCGTTCGTGCCGGCGAACAGGACGACCGCGCGCGGGCCATAGGGCACGACGATACGATCCACGTAACGGGCGACCTGGTCGATGCGCGAGCCGCCGAACCCTCGGTTGATCACCGGCAGCGGGGCCATGTCGCGCGCCAGCGTATCCCAGAAGGTGATGCTGGAGCTGCCGGTAAAGACGACCGCGCCGCGCGGCGGGGGCTGGCGGCGATCCTCCGCCTCGAAGCGCGCGATGGCCCACTCCCACGCGTCCGGATCCGTCGACATGCCGCTGCGGATCATGCGGATGATCTCGACGCCCTGGGCAAAGAAGCCCCGTATCCTCTGCCAGATGTTCATGGCGAATCCTTCCGTATGAACGGCCTCACCCCCCGGCCCCCTCTCCTGACCTGCGGGTCAGGAGAGGGGGAGGTCTTGCGGACTGCGTCTCCCCCTCTCCTGAAAACGGCTTTTCGTTTTCAG
>MWBF01000069.1 GCA_002068935.1 Chloroflexi bacterium ADurb.Bin325 | reverse complement strand
CGGCGCTGTTGACGGTCGATGGATAGATCGGCCGGGGATGAGACCCGCCGAACCTGAGAGGAGCCAACCCGGATGCCTGCCACCCCGATGCTGACCGTACTGGAAGAAGACAAACACTGGTGGTTTGCCTCGCGCACGCGCGCCATCCTGGCCTACCTGGATCGGTATGTGGGGCCGGGCCGCGACCAGCGGGTGCTGGACATCGGCTGCGGCGCGGCCAACATGGCGCACCATCTCGCGCACTACGGTCGCGTCGTCGGCGTGGACACCAACCCGCGGCCGCTGGAGGTGGCGCGCCAGCGCGGGATGGAGGCGTATCAGGCCGCGGCGGATGCGCTGCCGTTCGAAGACGGCGAGTTCGGGCTGGTCGCGATGCTGGACACGGTGGAGCACGTGCCCGCGCAGGATGCGGTGTTCGAGGAGTGCCGGCGCGTGCTGCGCGCGCCGGGCGGGGGCGCGGCCGGGGGACGGCTGCTGGTCACGGTCCCGGCCTTCATGTTCCTGTGGAGCCAGAACGACGTGCTGAACATGCACCAGCGCCGCTACAGCCTGCCCGAGCTCCGGGCCAAGCTGGAGCAGCACGGCTTCCGTGTGCTGCGCATCTCCTACAACAACTTCTTCGTGTTTCCGCTGGCCGCCGCGCTGATCCTGCTGCGCCGCGGGCGCGCCGAGCCGGCGCTGGCGTCGCCGCATTTCGACGAGGATGTCTACCAGGTCGAGATGGAGCCGGCCTCCCCGCTGCTGAACACGCTGCTCACGGCGGTCGGCCGGCTGGAGGTGGCGCTGCTGCGGCGGGTCAGCCTGCCCTTCGGCACCTCGATCATCGCGATTGCCGAGAAGGTCTGACGGGGGGCTGGCGCGGGCCGGATGTCCGCGGGGGACGCCCCGCGGGGGCTACCACGCCAGCTCGAGCAGCCGCGCGAGATCTTCCGCCGTATAGCTCCCACGCACGCGCACGCGCTTCCACTCAAAGATATCGGCCAGGGTGTGGGTAGCGCCCTGTTGGGTGGTCAGCCCGCCCCAGTAATGCGCGGAGGCGAAGACCGCGATGGCGCGCTCATCGTAGCGGCCGGCCGGGTAGGCCACCCAGCGCGGGTGATAGCCCAGGTGCTCCTCGATGGCCTCCTTGGCGCCGAGCGCCTGCCAGACGAGGTAGTCTACCGACTGGCCGGCCAGCGAGGGGTGGTCGCGGCTGTGTGCGCCGAAGCGCTGGCCGGCCGCGGCCATCTCTTCGATCTGGGGCCAGGTCATGTAGCCCGTGCGAGATGCATTGACCCAATCCGTGACAATGAAAAAAGTTGCTGCCACACCCCGTTTCTTTAGGATCGGAAATGCGTTAATGTAATTGTCTTCGTAGCCATCGTCGAAGGTGAGGCTGACCGCCTTCTCCGGCAGGGGACGGCCAAGGGCCAGCGCATAGAGCAGGTCGTCCAGCGTCACGACCGTGTAGCCGGCCTCTTGCAGATAGGCCAGGTGCGCGTCCAGTTGCGCCGGCGTCACCGACAGATCCCGACGGTAGATATCGGCGTCCGCGGGCGGCTGCGAGACATAGTGATACATGAGGATCGGCGCGTGGATCTCGCGCACGACCCCGTCGGGGGTCGGGCCGGGCGTGGGGGTGGCGGTCGGCTCAGGCGTGGCCGTCGGCGACGCGGTGGCCGTCGGCGTGGCTGAGGCGGTCGGCGACGCGGTCGCGGTCGGCTCCGGCGTGGCCGTCGGCGCCCTGGTCGGGGTCGCGGTCGCTGCGGACGAGGGGGATGCGGCCGGAACAGGGCCGCGCGCTGCGAGGTCGGCGCGGGCCGCGCACGCTGTGCTGAGCGCGAGCACGCTCAGCCAGACCAGCCATCGCTCGAAACGTACGCTCAGGTTCTTCACGCCTTCCGACCAGCTCCTATGGCCGAGGATAACCGAGAGCGGGACAGGTGTCAAAACCGCAGCGCCGAAATCTGGGCCGGGCGACCCGGAACGACCGGGGCGACGATCGCCAAAAAAGCTAGAATTCTTAAATTGTATTTGGCGATAATTAGAGTTGACAACATGACCATTCTATTGTAGACTATATTTGACCTTGTAATATTTGCTAACCACGTTTATATTTTTGCCCCTGAGTTCTTAGCCAAGAATCCTTGACTTGCGATTCGGTATCAGGGGCCTGGCCGATGAGATGGCGGTTTCAATCGCCCGGAACGGGCCCGCCTTCCCCGGAGGGCGGGCATAGATATGGTTCGGCAGCTTGTTCGCGGCCGGACCCTTACGAGGTGAGCTATGTTCAGAGAGCAGATCCGAAAGCATTACGATCATCTATCGCGCAGCTATCGTCGAGTTGCCGACTTCATCCTCAGCGACTATCGGACTGCAGCATTCATGACCGCGGCGGCTCTTGCCAGCGCCGTGGACGTCGATACCACCACCGTCGTGCGTTTTGCGCAACGACTGGGGTATCCCGGCTTCCCCGAGCTCATCGAGGACATCCAGGATCAGGTCAAGCTGGAGCTCAGCCAGACGTATGCGATCCCCGAGGAGGAGGGCGGGCTGCATGCCAGGGTGCAGACGCTGGTCGCCAAGGATCGCGCCAACCTGGAAAAGGCCCTGGCCCACAACACCCTGGACATCCTGGAGAATATCCTCGATATGCTGCGCGCGGCGCCCCGCATCATCGTCCTCGGCGAATCATACGCCGAGCCGGTGGCGGAATCGTTTGCGGGCATGCTGCGCGAGGCCGGGCTGCCGGTCATCTTTGCCCGCGGCGATGTGTATGAGCGCGCGGCGCTGCTGGGCCACCTGGTGCGCAAGGAGGTCGTCATCGGCGTGACGCCCGTGGAAGGGCCTTCGGGCGTGGCGCGCGTGTTGCGCTTTGCCCGCGCCAGCGGCGCGCTCACCCTGGCCTGCACTCCCAGCCTGAGCAGCCAGACCGCGCGCGCCGCCGAGCACCTGCTGTATGCGCCGGGCGAAACGGACACGCCCCTGTTCAGCCTGACCGGGCTTTATTCGCTCTGCACGGCCATCGCCCAGACGCTCGCCGGCCTGCAGGCCGATGCGTCCGCCAAACGGGCGGCGGAGACGGCGCGCGCCCTCGAAGCCCTGTCGTCATAGGTGCGCCGTCCACGGCCCGCGACAGGGTCGCCGCGGGCCGCGCGATCTCGCAGCAGCGGCCTATCGCCAACCTACCCTTCTCCCTGGAGGATAACGTGTACCAGGAACGAATACGCGCCTCATACAACCAGTTCTCGCCCGGCTATCGACGGGTTGCTGATTATGTCCTGGAGCATTATCAGGACGCGGCCTTCATGACCGCCGCCGAGATTGCCCAAAACGTCCAGGTGGACACGGCCCTCGTGGTGCGCTTTGCCCAGCGCCTGGGCTATCCCGGCTTCCCCGAACTCATCGAAGATGTGCAGAGCGCGGTCAAGCAGGATCTGCGCCAGGTCTACGAGCCGCCGGAGGGCGACAACGCGCCCGTGTCCATCTTCCGCCGCAACCTGTTGCAGGATCGCAACAACATCGATCATCTGCTCCTGCACCTGGACGATGCGGCCGCCCTCGAGATCATCGACCGCCTGGCCGCCGCACCGCGCATCTTTGTCGGCGGAGAGGGCGGCGCGGCCTATCTGGCCGAGGCCTTCGCGTGGCGGCTCCTGTCGCTCGGCCTGCCGGTCCATGTGGTCGATGCAGACCTGCTCAGACAGGCCACCATTGCGGCCTCGCTCAGGCCCGGCGACGTCTTCGTCGGCATCGGCATGACGGCCCTGACGCCCGGCATGGCCGTCACACTCAAGTCGGCGCGCGACCTCGGCGCGCAGACGATCGGCATCGTGGCCTCGGTGACGCACCCGCTGGCCGCCGCGGAGCTGATCCTGCATGTGCCCGTGCGGACGGTCGGGCCGGCGCCCTCGTGGACCGCGCTGGCGGGCGTCCTCCACGCCCTGACGCAGGCGCTGGCAGGGTGTCGCGGCGTGCCCGCGCCGGAATGGTTCGAGCGCACGGACGCGCTCGTGCGCGGCTATGCGGATGCGCTGCGCATGCAGTTGACAGGCTCCCGCGCCAGCATCGCCGAATACGCCGCGCCGCTGCTCGACGTTGCGCAGGGCGGGAAGCCCGGCTGAAACTCTGTCTGAAAAGCCCGGAGCAGGCGGTTGAAATCGCCGCCACATTTACCAGGTCTTTGCGGACTTGCGGGCTTCAGTCTGCGAGGGCGGTCGCAGTGGCAGCCGTAACTTCAGTCGCCGGGGGGCTCATCCCGTCATCCGCCAGCGCGCCGAGCGTCAGGATCGCGAGGATGAAGCTCAGGTAGTTCTCGTTGAGAAAGCGCGAGACGAAGAAGAAGGCCAGCAGCCACAGGCCGTAACCCCAGAGCACCCGAGCCGGCGTATTCGCGCCGGCTTGTTTTTTGAGCAGCGCGGCCAGCAGCACGCCCCCGACCGCCAGCTCCGGCGCCCAGAAGGGCCAGTAGGCGAAGCGGTCGCTGACCCAGCCCGCGGCCAGCAGCAGGTTGGAAGCGCCCCAGCCCCAGATCTGGTAGGCCGTGTCCGAGGTCCCCGCGGACCAGCGCCAGACATCGTCGATCATGGCCGCGGGCTGCCACACGAAGTAGGGGCCGATGATCGCCAGGGCCGTCGCCAGCGCGGGCCAGCCCGCGCGCAGCGCCCGGCCCGCCCAGGCCGCGGGCCGCCGCCACAGGTCGCGCGGGTCGCCGCCGGCCAGCAACATGAAATAGAAGGGCGCCAGGAACCAGGCCGTCGGCTTGCTGGCGCAGGCGAGGCCGAATGCGACGGCCGCCCCGACCTGCCAGGGCGTGCGGCCGGCCGGCCGGCGCAGCCCCTGCCGCCAGAGGAAGAGGCTGATGACGATCCAGGCCAGCACGAAGCTGTCGTTCTGGCCGAAGATCAGGTCGGATCCCAGCAGCGGGTTCAGCCCCAGGAGCATCAGCAGCAGCCGCTGCCGCGGGGCCGAGACGGTCAGCCCCGTCGCCAGGATGAGGGTCAGGGCAAAGAGCAACAGATAGACGAAGCGCTGGTCGTACCAGCCCAGCCACGCCTCGCTCGCCAGCTTGAACGGCGCGGAGAAGAGGAACGTCCACGGCAGATAAGGGTAGTGGTAGAGCGCGGTGCGGAACTCGTCGATGCCCCACTCCGCCATCGGGGTCTGCGTGTAATCCTCCACGTAGGGGTTGCGCCCCGCCAGCAGATAGTCGATGGTCGCCTCGGTCTGGATCACGCCGCCGTCGTGGCTGTAGCTGGCCGGGCCGCTCTGCTGGCGCAGCAGCGTCAGCTTGAGGCTGGAGGCAAAGACCGTGAGCAGGATGATGGCCCAGATGAGCGCCAGCCGGGCCGCATGGCGGCCGCGGCCGGGCCGCATGAACTCGGAGGCCAGCAGATAGGCGAGGAGGCATGCGAGCGCGGCCACGATGAGCAGCAGGCCGATCGGGTCGATCATCTGCTGTTGGGCCAGCAGGGCCATCGCCTCGGGCGGGAGCAGGCTCCCCAGCCACGGGTGGCGCGCGACGTCGTTCTGGCGCAGCGGCAGCACCGCGGCCTCCGCCAGCGTGTCGAGCCGGATGCGCGCCAGGGTCAGCGCGGCCAGCGCCAGGCTCTCGAGCCGGCCGCCGGCGAAGCCGTCGCCCGCGGGCTGCGGCCGCGGCGCGGCCGGGGCAGGGGTCGTGTGAGTCATGGCGCTATTATAGCCCAAGGCCCTTGTCATTTCCATTCGCAAGCCTTATAATCACCCGCGCAACTGACGAGCCGGTATTGCACACCAGCGAGGCCAGCATGGACGAGAAACTGAACTACCTGTCGGACATCGACCTCTTCCGCGATCTCTCGGAACGGGACATGCTCGAGCTCGACCACACGACCACGATCACCAATGTGCCGCGCGGCCGCGTGTTCTATCAGCCGGAAGATGTGGGCGAGGTGCTGTTCCTGATCAAGGCGGGCCGCGTCCAACTGTACCGCATCTCGCCGGAGGGCAAGAAGCTGGTCATCGCCACGCTCGGCCCCGGCACGCTTTTCGGGGAGATGGCGCTCCTGGGCCAGGCGATGCACAACGCGTTTGCCGAGGCGCTCGACGATTGCCTGATCCTGGTGATGAGCCGGACCGATCTGGAGCGCCTGATCCTCGACAAGCCGGCCGTGGGGCTGCGGATGCTGGAGATCACCGGGCGGCGGCTCACCGACGCCGAGGCGCGGCTGGAGGACATGGCCTTCAAGGGCATCCCCGCGCGGCTGGCCTCGCTGTTGATCCGGCTGGCGAACGAGCGCGGGGCCAACGATATCGTCGGCCTGACGCACCAGGATCTGGCGGAAACGATCGGCACCTATCGGGAGACGGCCACCCAGGTGCTCAACGACATGAAGACGCAGGGGCTGATCGACATCGGGCGCAAGCGCATCGAGATCCTCGATATGGAGCGCCTGGCCCAGGTCGCCCGCAGTTGATGCGCCTGTCGCTTTTGCGCGCTGCTTGACAAACGATCTAATTTGGTTTAGAATTTCACCAACTACAAGACGGACGGGGCCAGATCGTCGCCGTCATGTATCTCACAGTACCCTCACTTTTTAGGAGGAACAAGATGACCCATGTAATCTTCGATCTGTGCATCCGCGATGGGGCATGCGCAGAAGTTTGCCCGGTCGAATGCATCGTACCTGGTGAGCCAGAAGAAGAGTGGCCCTGGTTCTACATCGACCCCGACACCTGCATCGATTGCGGAGCCTGCGTGCCTGAGTGCCCGGTGGACGCCATTCGGCCCGAGGAGGATCTCAAGATCGAGTTCCCGCAGTACGTCGCGGCGATCGAGTTGAATGCCGAGTACTTCCGCAGCGGCCCGGGTTATCCGAAGTGAAGGCATAGGCGGGGAAAATCTGCATCTCCGTTCAGGCCCCTGCTCCGGCAGGGGCCTGCTTTTATGGCCGGCTGGCGGTCGGCGTCGGCGCGGCGGCCCGCCAGCCGAAAGTTTGACAGGCAAGGAACGGTGAGCGTGTGAGCGAGCAAGCGGATCGGATGTACCCCGCGCGGCCGTTGGTGGGCGTCGGCGCGGTGATCTGGGACGGCGCGCGCGTGCTGTTGGCCCAGCGGGGCCACCCGCCCGCGGCCGGCACGTGGTCGCTGCCCGGCGGCCTGATCGAGCTGGGCGAGACGGCCGCGGACGCGGTCCGTCGCGAGGTGCGCGAGGAGTGCGGGCTGGAGGTCGCGGTCGGGCCGGTGCTCGGCGTCTTCGACCGGATCCAGCACGACGAGCAGGCCCGCATCGTCTATCACTTCGTCGTGGTCGACTTTCTGGTCTATCGCATCTCAGGCGAGGCGCGGGCCGGCGACGACGCGGCGGGGGTCCACTGGGTCACGCCGGACGAGCTCGCCGCCTACCCGCTCAGCGACTCCGTGCGCCAGATGATCGCGCGGGGGCTTGCGCTGGCGCAGAAGCCCGATTCGTAGCGGGCGTCTCGGCGTCCGCCGCGGCCGCGCGGCCAGGGAGGCAGAGCGTGTCTCAACCGTTGCTCGATGGCGAGCATCTGACCATCGAAACCGTCCATGCCGTCGCGCATGCGACGGCCGATCTGGAGCTGGGCCTGACGCCGGAGGCCGAGGCGCGCGTGAACCGGGCGCGGGCCGCCGTCGAGCAGTTCGTCGCGGACGGGCGCATCATCTACGGCATCACGACCGGCTTCGGCGCGTTCAAGGATCGCGTCATCCCGCCCGACCAGGCGCGCGAGCTGCAACGCAACATCGTGATGAGCCACGCGGTCGGGGTGGGCGAGCCGTTCGAGACGCCGGTCGTGCGGGCCATGATGTTGATCCGGGCCAACACCCTGGCGAAGGGGCATTCGGGCATCCGGCTGGAGACGCTCCGTCTGCTGCTCGATATGCTGGCGCGCGGCGTCCACCCCATCGTGCCGATCCAGGGCTCGCTCGGCGCATCGGGCGACCTGGCCCCGCTGGCCCACATCGCGCTCGTCATGATCGGCCTGGGCGAGGCGGAATATCGTGGGGCGCGGCTGTCCGGCGATGAGGCGCTGCGCCGGGCCGGGCTGACGCCGGTGACGCTGGCGGCGAAGGAGGGGCTGGCGCTGACCAACGGCACCGCGCTGATGGCCGCGCTGGGCAGCCTGGCCGTCACCGAGGCCGAAAACGTAGCCCTCTGCGCCGACGTGGCGGGCGCGCTGAGCCTGGAGGCGCTGCACGGGACCCTCTGGGCGCTCGACCCGCGCATCCACGCGGCCCGTCCCCACCCCCGCCAGAGCGAGTGCGCCGCGCACCTGCGCGCGCTGCTGGCCGGGTCCACCTTCGTCCGTCCGCCCGACCACCCCGACGTGCAGGACGCGTACACGCTCCGCTGCATCCCCCAGGTGCACGGCGCGTGCCACGACGCCATCAAGTATGCGCGCTGGGTCGTGGAGATCGAGCTGAACAGCGCGACCGACAACCCGCTCATCTTCTGGGAGGCCGACGGCGCGCCGGTCGCGATCAGCGGCGGCAACTTCCACGGCGAGCCGCTCGCCATCGCCTTCGACTATCTGGGGCTGGGGCTGACGGAGCTGGGCAACATTGCTGAACGCCGCCTGACCCGGCTGACCGACGGCAGCAGCAACCGCCATGTGCTCCCCGACTTCCTGACCGAGGACGGCGGCCTCAACTCCGGCTTCATGCTCACGCAGTACACCGCGGCCGCGTTGGCCTCCGAGAACAAGGCGCTCGTCCATCCAGCCAGCGCCGACACCATCCCGACCTCGGCCAACTGGGAGGATCACGTCTCCAATGGGCCGATTGCCGGGCGGCAGGCGCGGCAGATCATCGGCAACGTGGCGCGCATCGTCGCCATCGAGCTGCTGGCCGCGGCCCAGGCCATCGACTTCCGCCGCGCGGCGCTGCCCGAGGCGCAGCTCGGCCGCGGCACGCGCGCGGCCTATGCGCTGATCCGCGACCACGTGCCCTTCATCGACCGCGACATCGTGATGTACCCTCATCTGGAGGCAGTGCATCGGCTGGTCAGGGATGGCCGGCTGCGGCAGGCGGTGGCCGCGGCCCTGGCCGAGACACAGCTTTGATCTGTAACGGAGGCGCATATGTCACGCACCATTCGCGCACCGCGCGGCCTCGAGCTGACCTGCAAGAACTGGCTCATCGAGGCGGCCTACCGCATGATCCAGAACAACCTGGACCCGGAGGTCGCGGGCGACCCTGAACATCTGATCGTCTACGGCGGCCGCGGCAAGGCCGCGCGCAACTGGGCCTGTTTTGACGCCATCCTGGAGTCGCTGCGCAACCTGGAGCCGGACGAGACGCTGCTCGTCCAGTCGGGCAA
Source organism: Chloroflexi bacterium ADurb.Bin325 (assembly GCA_002068935.1). GTDB lineage: Bacteria > Chloroflexota > Anaerolineae > CG2-30-64-16 > CG2-30-64-16 > MWBF01. The sequence goes on along the minus strand of MWBF01000069.1, from coordinate 3,894 downwards.
GCCGGTGGCGGTCTTCAAGACGCACGCGGACGCGCCGCGGGTGCTGATCGCCAACTCCAACATCGTGCCGCACTGGGCGACCCAGGCGAACTTCGACCGCTGGGAGGCCGAGGGGCTGATCATGTTCGGCCAGATGACCGCGGGGAGCTGGATCTATATCGGCACGCAGGGCATCCTGCAGGGCACCTACGAGACGTTCGGCAGCCTGGCGCGACAGCAGGGCTGGGGCTCGCTCAAGGGCAAGCTGGTGCTGACCGCGGGCCTGGGCGAGATGGGCGGCGCGCAGCCGCTGGCCGTCACGATGAACGAGGGCGTGGCGCTCATCGTCGAGGTGGACCCCTGGCGCATCGAGCGCCGGCTGCAACACCGCTATCTCGATGTGGCGACCGACAACCTGGAAGAGGCGATGACCTGGGCCGAGGAGGCGCGCGCCCGCGGGGAGGCGAAGTCCATCGGCCTGCTCGGCAACGCCGCGGAGGTGCTGCCGGAGCTGGCCGCGCGCGGGGTGCGACCGGATGTCGTGACCGACCAGACCAGCGCGCACGATCCGTTGATGGGCTACATCCCCGCGGGGCTGAGCCTGGCCGCGGCGGCCGAGCTGCGCCAGGCCGATGCGGAGCGCTATCAGGCGCAGGCGATGGCGAGCATGGCCGCGCACGTGCAGGCCATGCTGGACTTCCAGGCCGCGGGCGCGGTGGTGTTCGACTACGGCAACAACCTGCGCCAGCGCGCCTATGACTACGGCGTCAAGGACGCCTTCGCCTATCCCGGCTTCGTCCCCGCGTATATTCGCCCGCTCTTCTGCGAAGGCTCCGGCCCGTTCCGCTGGGTCGCGCTGAGCGGCGACCCGCAGGACATCTACGAGACTGACCGCATCATCCTGGAGCTCTTCCCGGAGAACGAGCACCTGCGGCGCTGGATCACTATGGCGCAGGAGCGGATCGCCTGGCAGGGCCTGCCGGCGCGCATCTGCTGGCTGAAGTACGGCGAGCGCGCGCGGGCCGGGCTGGCCTTCAACGCGGCCGTGGCCGAGGGCCGCGTGAAAGCGCCGATCGTCATCGGCCGCGACCATCTCGACGCGGGCAGCGTCGCCAGCCCGAACCGCGAGACGGAGGCCATGCGCGACGGCTCCGACGCCATCTCCGATTGGCCCATCCTCAACGCGCTGATCAATGCGGTGGGCGGCGCGACATGGGTCAGCTTCCACCACGGCGGCGGGGTGGGCATCGGCTTCAGCCAGCACGCCGGCCAGGTGATCGTGGCCGACGGCACGCCCGCGGCCGCGGCCCGGCTCCAGCGGGTGTTGACGACCGACCCCGGCATGGGCATCGCCCGCCACGCGGATGCGGGCTACCCGGAGGCGATCGCGGCCGCGCGCGCCATGGGCGTGAAGATCCCGATGCTGCCCCGGTAGCGGGGCGGCCTCGCGTAGAACATGGCCGCCCTTCGACTGAGCGCCGCACCCTGAGCGGAGACCGCACGCAGTGCGGACGCAGTCGAAGGGCGCTTCCGGCATTTTTGCCCTCTGGCTCGGTAGGCTCAACGCAGTTGAGCATGACCGGCCAGAGCGGGCGAAGAATACTGGGGCCGGTCTCTGACCAAGCCCCTTACCCGAGCATCCTGAGCGGGTGGACGGCTCAACGTGGCTGACGACGAAAGGCCAGTCGAAGGAGCGGACGTGAAAATGGCCGCCCCTTCGACTGCATGCGTCGCTGCACGACGCCCTCCGCTCAGGGTGCTTCCGATATTTTCATTCTGTACGGTGGTCACAGGTCATAACTACTCCGCTCAAGCCGCGATTGGCATAACGTACCTTAACGACCGGGCGCGTGTTCTAAATTTAAGGTCTGGATCGCGCCCGGTTTTCGTGCCCCTCTACTGTGGTCTGGCGCAGGCCACCCACAACCTGTCGCGTAGAACAAGAGTGCGCGCGATTGCCGCGCTACATAAGCAGTGACGGGGCCGCAGTTGGCGCTCGACTGGCGTCTTGCCCGCTTCCCGCGTCTCTGCTAGAATGTCGCTGTCAAAGGACAGGCAATCGATATCGCATCCGCACCCGCCTGGGTGCTCCAACTCGTGATCGTTTCCTCCGACCTTCTGCTGTGGGCGGCCCGCCTGCCGTCCTGAACATAACGAAAGCGGTTGCATCGTTGTAGGTGAAGTAAACCCGAATGCTGGCACGCCGCGCGTGCCGGGCTGGCTTCGGTTTCGCCTGCTGCCGCCGCGAGCAGCGGGCCTGGATAGCCTGAAATACATCCGGAAGCCGCCCCGGCCGGCTTCCGACCGTGCCCGATCAGGTCTTCGGGCAGACAACCAGGGTGATAGCCATGTGTGCCGTTGAAGCGCCAACGAACAGTTCCGCCAGGGATCTCTGGGATACCGCCCGCAGCCAACTGCGGCTCCAATTGCCTCGGAGCACCTACGAGACGTGGGTTCGAGACACCGAGTGTCTGGCCCATGAAGATGGAGCTTTTGTGATCGGGGTCGGCAACGCATATGCCAAGGATTGGCTCTCGCTGCGGCTCCGCCCGCTCATCAAGCGCACCCTGGCCGGCATCGTGGGCCGGACGGTGGAGGTTACGTTCGTGGTTCAGACTACGCCCGCTGCCGATGACCCTGATGCGCCGCCGGTCCCGCTGCTGGCCTACGAGACGCCGGACGAGCCCGCGATGGCCGAGCCGGAGCCTGGCGAGCCGACGCCGGCCCGACCTGCGCCGGCCGGGCCGCAGATTGCCTATGGGGCCGAGCTGAGCGCGCGCTACAGCTTCGACACCTTTATCGTGGGGCCGTCCAACCGGATGGCGCACGCCTCGGCCCTGGCGGTCTCCGAACGGCCCGGCACGGCATACAACCCGCTCTTCCTCTACGGCGACAGCGGGCTGGGCAAGACCCACCTGTTGCAGGCCATCGGCCACACCGTGCAGGCGATGGGCAAGCGCGTCCTCTACGTGACGTCGGAGGTCTTTACCAACGACCTGATCAACGCGATCCGCATGCAGGCCACGGATCAGTTCCGGTCGAAGTACCGCACGATCGACGTGCTGCTGCTGGATGATGTCCATTTCATCGCGGGCAAGGAGCAGACGCAGGAGGAGTTCTTCCACACCTTCAACGCGCTCCACGCGGCCAACCGCCAGATCGTGATGACCAGCGACCGTCCGCCCCAGGCCATCCCGACCCTGGAGGAGCGCCTGCGCTCGCGCTTCGGCTGGGGCATGATCGCGGACATCCAGCCGCCCAACCTGGAGATGCGCATCGCGATCTTGCAGGCGAAGGCCGCGTCGCTGGGGCGCGATGTGCCGAACGAGATCCTGCATCTGATTGCGCAGCGCGCCTATCGCAACATCCGCGATATGGAAGGCGCGCTGAACAAGGTGCTGGCGCACGCCGAGTTCTTCCATCGGCCGCTCGACGCCAGGCTGGTGGAGGATGCGCTGGCCTATCTGGCCCCCGCGCAGAGCAAGCTGAGCCTCGACGCGATCCTGGAGATCGCCGCGGAGTACTTCGGGGTCACGGTCGAAGACCTGAAGGGCCGCAGCCGCAGCGCGCGCATCGCGCTGCAACGCCAGATGGTCATGTACGTCATGCGGGAGGCGACGGGCGCGTCGCTGCCGCAGATCGCGCAGGTGTTGGGCGGCCGCGACCACACCACCATCCTGCACGGCTACGAGCGGGTGAGCAACGAGCTGAACAGCGACCCGGATCTGGCGCGCACGGTCAACGACCTGCGCAACCGGCTGTACGAGCCGGTGCGCGTCCGCCAGAACGGATACTCGCGCGGCTGACCGAGCCGGGATGCCAACCGCCCCCACCCTGGGCCCCCGCTGCGCAGGGGAGAAGGGAGCGCATCTCCCCTGCCCCCGTCTTGACGGGGGCAGGGGCCGGGGGATGGGG
>MWBF01000068.1 GCA_002068935.1 Chloroflexi bacterium ADurb.Bin325 | reverse complement strand
GAGCCGCTCGCGCACCGCGGCCTCGCCGACCGGCTGATGGCCCGGCAGGCTGTTCGAGAGCAGCCCCATATCGCGCGCGCCCTGGCTGTTGGCCTCCGCGCCGATGTAGGCAAGCTTGTCGCCGTGGCCCAGGACGCTGGCGAGGTTGCTGAGCGCGGCCACCGTCTGGCGGCCCGCCTCCCCGCGCGCCACGTCGGGGCCGTAGATGAACAGCGGCGACTTGGCGTCCGCCAGCGCGGTCGCTGCGCCTGCCAGCGCGGGCGGGAAGGCCCGCCGGGCCGGGGCCTGCGGCTGGCTCACGGCGCGCCCGCCTTGCCCGCGCGCGGGCGGCTGGCTCTCGGCCTTCGCGGCCTGCAGCGCATTTGCCAGGTCGTTCAGCAGGCTGGCCTCCTGGCCGGGGTAGACCGGCAGGTATGCGCCGCCCTTCGTGCGCGCATCCTGCACGTAGCGCGCCAGCTCGATCCGCCGCGGGTTGATGATGACCAGCTTCTGGCCCTTGCGCAGCACGGCGCGCTTGATGTGGAGATCCAGCACCGGCGTGTGCTCGCTGGGGTCGACGCCCACCAGCACCACGACGTCGCTCTTGGCGATGTCCGCGATCGCGGACAGGCCGGTCGGGTGGGCGCGCACGCCCGCGCCGTCGGGATAGTCCACGTTGTTGGCGCCGACCAGCACGCGCATGAACTTCTGGAACAGATAGGCCGCCTCGTTGCTGATGTGCGCGGCCGCGATGCCGCCGACGCTCTGCGGCCCCTGCTCCTCAGCGATGCGCCCCAGCCGGTCCACGACGCGGCGCAGCGCCTCGTCCCAGGTCGCGGACCGCAGTTCGCCGTTCTCGCGGATCAGCGGCGTGCGCAGCCGCTCCGGGTGGTCGATGTGCTGATAGAGGAAACGGCCCTTGTCGCAGATCCACTCGTCGTTGACGGCCAGGTTCTCCCGCGCCACGACGCGGCGCATCTCGTGCACCCGCTCATCGAGCCGGAGGTTGCAGCCGACCGCGCAGAAGGTGCAGATGCTCGGCGTCTTCTTGACCTCCCAGGGGCGGTAGTGGAACCGCGCCACGCGGTTGGTCAGCGCGCCGACCGGACAGAGGTCGATGATGCTGCCCGAGGTCTTGGCGTCCACCGGCTGGTCGGGGAAGACGTCGATGACCGTCTGGTCTCCGCGCTCGAAGAGCCCGAGCTGCGGCTTGTCCTCCCACTCCTCCAGATAACGGATGCAGCGCCAGCACAGGATGCAGCGCTCCTGATCCAGCACGATCAGGTCGCTGATGGCGTAGTTCTTCTTCTTGCGGCGCTTCGGCTCCACGAACTTGCTGACGCCCGGCCCGTAATCGTAGGTCTGATCCTGCAACGGGCATTCGCCGCCCTTGTCGCAGATCGGGCAGTCGAGCGGGTGGTTGAGGAGCAGGAAGCCGAGGACGGCCTCGCGCACCGCGCGCACCTGCTGGGTGTTCGTCTGGACGACCATGCCCTCGTTCACGCGCACGGTACAGGCGGTGTCGAGGCGGCTGCCGCGCGGGCCGGGGAACTCGACCAGGCACATCCGGCAGGCGCCGAGGGGGTCCAGCTTCGGGTGCGAGCAGAAGACCGGGATGTCGATGCCCGCCGCCCGCGCCGCGTCGATGACCAGCGTTCCCGCGGGAACCTGGATTTTCACATCATCAATGGTCACGTTGACCGAGTCAGCCATGCGAAAACCTCAATCGTTGCCCCTAATACGGCCTGATGACTTTCAGCCCGGAAATGGGTTCGAAATGCCGCGTGTTGCGAGTATAAACAGCCAGCCTGTGCTCGATGGCAGTTGCAGCGATCAATGCGTCAGGTACGGCCAGGCCATGACTCAAGTACAAGGCTTCAACAAGCCGGTAAGCTGTTTCAGAAGCCGCCGTACTGACCGGCAGGATCGTCATTTCGGACAGCAAGGTCTGAACCTGACGCAGTTCTCGAGTATTTCGGCACCCGCGGATCAGCTCCATTGCGGAGATGATGCTGATCCGGATAGCGCCAGCTCGATATTGGTCGGAGACGAACCGCTGCGCATCAGCCAGGCCACGACCGCTATCGATCAGGATATCGGTATCGATCAATCCTGCTGGGTTGAGCGGGTCTGCCATGTCGCGCGTTCCTCTTGTACCCAGCGCGGGCCATCTTCCATCTCCGGCCGGTCAGCCCACATGCCGAAGAACGGCAGGTTTGCGAAAGCATCCAGCGCCGACTCTTCCTTGTCGGTCGTCTCGGCGGCCTCTACACGTACATTGACCTCGGTTCCGTCAGGGAAGCCCAGCGGCTTCGTGAATACGATGCTCTTGCCTTTGATCCTGCCCCGCTCTATCACAGTCATCGGACTATCTCCGTTGTCCGCTGTCAGCGTTTCACGGCCGGCGCGTTGAACTTCTCTTCCAGCGGCAGGCTCGGCTCGGTGACGCCGGAGGGCCGGCCGGCGTCGGGCCGATAGATGGGCCGGACCGGGATGACCGACTGCTCTGCGGCGTCGCGAATCACGGCCTCGAACTCGGGCCGGAACTTGGCCAGGTTGCTTTGCAGGCCCCAGACCGCGGCAAACGAGAACGGGCAGAAGCTCTTGCCGGCAACCATGTCCGCGATATAGAGCATCAGCGCGATGTCATCGACCCGGCCCTCGCCCGCCTCGACGCGATCGAGGATCTTTTCCAGCCAGCCCGTGCCCTCGCGGCAGGGCGTACACTTGCCGCAGCTCTCCTCGCGGTAGAAGGCGACGGTGCGCCGCGCGACCTCGACCATGCTCTGGTTCTTGCCGATGACGATGACCGCGGCCGCGCCCAGGCTCGAACCGGCCTTCTGGACGCTGTCGAAGTCCATCGCCACATCGAGCTGGCTTTCGTCCAGCAACTGCATGGACAGGCCGCCCGGCACGATGGCCTTGAGCCCGCCGGCCTCCTCGGTCAGGCCGCCGCCCCAGTCGTAGATCAGCTCGCGCAGGGTGACGCCGTGCGGCAGCTCGTACAGGCCCGGCTTCTGGACCTGCCCGCTGAGGCAGAAGATGCGGAAGCCGGTGCTCTGGGGCGTGCCCCACTGTTTGTACCAGTCCGCGCCGTGGCGGATCACGTGCGGCACGTTGGAGATGGTCTCCACGTTGTTGACGATGGTCGGCTTGCCGTACAGGCCCGCGACCGCGGGGAAGGGCGGCTTGAGCCGCGGCTGGCCGCGATAGCCCTCGAGCGACGAGAGCTGCGCGGTCTCCTCGCCGCACTCGTATGCGCCCGCGCCCCGGTGGACGACGATGCGCAGCTTCTTGCCGCTGCCGAAGATGTTGTCGCCCAGGAAGCCGCGCGCCTCCGCCTCGGCGATGGCGCCTTCCAGCCGCTGCACCGCGAAGTAATACTCCCCGCGCACGTAGATGAAGGCCTGCTCGGCCTCGATCGCGTAGGTCGTCAGGATGATCCCCTCGATGAGCTGGTGGGGATCGTACTCCATGATCATGCGATCCTTGAACGTGCCCGGCTCGGATTCGTCGGCGTTGACGACGAGATAGCGCGGATAGACGCCCGCGGGGATGAAGCCCCACTTGACGCCCGCGGAGAAGCCCGCGCCGCCGCGCCCGCGCACGTTGGCGTTCTTCATCTCGTCGACCACCTCGGCCGGCGTCTTGCCGCCGGACAGGATCGCGCGCGCGGTCTCGTAGCCGCCGTCCGCGAGATAGGTGTCGATGCGATGCGAATCCGCCTTATCGACGCGGCCGAGCAGGAAGTTGGTGTCGGGCCGGCCGCCGTGGCGGTGCGGGCCGAGCGGCCAGCGCTCCGTCGTGTCGAAGCCGTGGCCCGAGGCGATCAGCGCCAGGGCCTCATCCAGCTTTTCCGGCGTGTCCAGTTCCTCGAAATAGCGCAGGCGGCCCGTGTATTTCTCCGTGCACATGAACATCGGCGCGGAGGCGCACGAGCCGAGGCATTCGACGCGGCCGAGCGTGAACTTGCCGTCCGCGGTCGTCTCGCCGAAGCCGATCCCCAGCCGCTCCTTCAGCATGTCGCCCAGCCGGGCCGAGCCGCGCAGCATGCACGGCACATTGTCGCACAGCTCGATGGTGTACTGGCCGGGCTCGCGGTAGATGTTGTACATGTGGTAGAAGCTGGCAAACTCGGCCACCTCCGCCTGATCCAGCCCGAACAGTTCGGCGACCGCGGCGATGGCCGCGGGCGGCAGCCAGCCGACCTCATGCTGCGCGACATAAAGCGCCGGCCCCAATGCAGAGCGCATGACCGGATAACGGGCCTGTAGCGCCCGGATCTTGTTAATGGCTTGTTCTGAAAGCACGCATGCCCCCTGGTGACGGAAGGAAGATGGAAGATTGAAGGAGGAAGCTCTCGTCCTCCGATCCGCTCTGTATAGTCTTCCTTCTTCCTTCAACAGTCTTCAATCGTTCGTTAACGGTCAACGTCCCCTAACACGATATCGATCGTTCCGATGACCAGCACGAGGTCGGCGATCAGGCTGCCGCGGGCCATCGTGTCGGTTGCTTGCAGGTTGTGGAACGACGGCGCGCGGACGTGCAGGCGGTACGGGACCGCGGTGCCATCGCTGACCAGGTAGAAGCCCAGCTCGCCGCGCGGGTTCTCGACGGAATGGTACACCTCGCCCATCGGCGGCACGAAGCCCTCGGTCATCAGCTTGAAGTGATGGATCAGCGCCTCCATGCTGGTGTCCAGCTCCTGGCGGGGCGGCAGCGCCATCTTGCGATCCGCCGTCCACACCGGGCCGTCGGGCAGGTTCTTGAGCGCCTGGTCGATGATCCGCAGGCTCTGGCGCATCTCCTCCAGCCGGACGAGATAGCGCGCATAGGTATCGCCCTCGGTCATCACGGGCACTTTGAAGTCATAGTTCTCGTAGCCGCTGTAGGGCCGCGCCTTGCGATAGTCGAACGGGACGCCGCTGGCGCGCAGTAGCGGGCCGGTCACGCCCAGGCTGAGGCACTGCTCAGCGGTGAGCTTGCCCACGCCGCGCGCGCGGCCCAGCCAGACCGGGTTCTCCGTGATCATGCGCTCGTACTCATCGATGCGGGCCGGGAAGGCCTTCAGCACGTCCTGGACGCGCTCGACGAAGCTCGGCGGCACATCCTTCCAGACGCCGCCCGGCCGGATGTACGAGATGGTGAGCCGCGCGCCGCTGATGAGCTCGAAGATGTCGGAGAGCTGCTCGCGCTCGCGGAAGGTGTACATCAGCAGCGCATGGCTGACGCCGGCCGCATCCATGATGTGCGTGCCCAGCCAGACGAGGTGCGAGGCGAGGCGCTGGAGCTCGGCGCAGATGACCCGGATCACCTGGGCGCGCGGCGGAATCTCCACCCCCATCAGCTTCTCGACCGCCAGCGAATAGCCCAGGTTGTTGGACATGGCCGAGACGTAGTCCATGCGGTCGGTGTAGGGCAGGAAGTCCTTGTAGCGGATGGTCTCGCCCTGCTTCTCGAAGCCGGAGTGCAGATAGCCGATGTCGGGGTAGGCCGCGACGACCGTCTCGCCGTCCAGCTCGGCCACGACGCGCAGCACGCCGTGCGTGGAGGGGTGCTGCGGGCCCATGTTCAGGATCATGTGCTTGTTGGCGTCGGCCTGCTTGGGCGGCACCGGCTGGACGGATTTGGCCTCGACGATCTGCTTGCCGAAGCTTTGGAACTCCTCGTCCTCCCAGATCATCGAGAAGGGCACCGTCTCGCCCCCGCGCGGGATGTCCTTGCGCAGCGGATGGTTCGGCCAGTTGTTCGGCAGCAGGATGCGGCGCAGGTCCGGGTGGCCGTCGAACTTGATGCCCATCAGGTCGTAGACCTCGCGCTCCGGCCAGTTGGCGCCGGCCCACAGCGCGGCCAGGCTCGGCACCGCGGGGCTGTCGCCGCCCGGCGCAAAGACCTTGAGGCCGATGCGCTCGCCGGTGCGCGTCGAAGTGAAGTGATAGATCGTGCTGAAGCGCTCTTTCCCCGCGTAGCCCCGATAACGGCTCCAGTCCGTCGATGAGAGGTTGGAGAGATGGTCGAAGCCCAACTCGTCGCGCAGCGCGCGCGCCACGTCCGTCAGCCCGGTCGGCGCCACGGTCAGCGTGGTATCCCCGCGGAACGTGCTGGCGCCGAGGATGGCGTTCGGGAAGCGCGCGGCCAGTTGCTCGCCCACCGTGGGCGGCCGGGCGGCTGTCGGTTCGGCGGGGACGGTTGTCGAATCATTAACCAGCGTCATATCGCTCATGCCTCGATCTGCAAGGACGGCCCGCGGCTCGCGGAGGCGCGGGCATCCGTATCATATGCTGTCGCGCGGCGTTACGCCTGGCCGCGCGCGGCCTCGGCGGCCAGCTGGCGGCCGTAGGCCCGGTCGCGGAACTTGTCCTTCTGGATCTTCTGCTGCAACAGGGTGATGGCATAAAACAGGGCTTCCGGCCGCGGCGGGCAGCCGGGGGTATAGACATCCACCGGAATGATCTTGTCCACGCCCTGGATGATGGCATAGTTGTTGAAGGGGCCGCCCGCGCTGGCGCAGATGCCCATCGCGATGACCCACTTGGGCTCGAGCATCTGGTCGTACAGCCGCTTGATGACCGGGGCCATCTTGTTGCTGACGCGGCCCGAAACGATCATCAGATCGGCCTGGCGCGGCGAGGCGCGAAAGACCTCCGACCCGAACCGGCTGATGTCGAACCGGCTGACGCCAGAGGTGATCTGTTCGATGGCGCAACAGGCCAGACCGAAGGTCAGGGGGAACAGCGAGAACTTGCGGCCCCAGTTGACGGCCTGTTCGAGCGTCGTGGTGACAACTCCCTCGTCGGGGAGGCGTTCTTCAAGACCCATGAGACACTCCGCTAACGCGTGCGACGATTATTGCCATTTGAAGGCGTCGTTCTTCCAGGCGTACACGAAACCGACCAACAGGATGGCGACGAAGATCCCCATCTGGATCAGCCCGAACAGGCCGAGCCGGCGGGCCATCATGGCCCACGGGTACATGAGGATGATCTCGACATCGAAGAGGATGAAGAGGACGGCCACGACATAGAACTGGATCGGAAAGCGCCGCCGGGCATCCCCGAAGGGCAGGATGCCCGACTCATACGGCTCATCCTTGGCCGGGTTGTGGCGACGAGGCCCCAGCAGCGCCGAGACGCCGAGCGCGATCACGGCGAACGCCGAGGCGATGATGACCATCACGAGTATCGGAAGATAGCCTTCTGGCATGACCTTATATACTCCGTTGCTGGCTGGGATCAGACTGGATGGCCGTTTGGGGGCAGATGTAGATCGACGACCCTGCCCAGACCGTAGACTAGCGCAGTCTATCACGATGTGAGGGGCTTGTCAAACTCAAAACCTGTCGTTTCCCTATCTGATCAGTAGGGTAAGTTACAGAATACCCGCATGCGCTGCTTTGCATTCCTTGTGCGCCTGTGCTATAATGCGCGAGCTTTTACGCTGGGCGGTATGCGCTTCCTCTGTCCAGCAGCCATGCGTCCATACTGGCCTCGTCTGTGCGAAGGGCACGAGCCTGGTGCTTGCGCGGCCCAAAGGAGGGTAGATCGTGCTGTCGCAGTACGCGTTTATCGGCATTTTCGCCGTGATTGCCTTTGCTCTTCCAGTCATCGGACTTGTCTTATCCTGGTTGATTCGCCCCAAAAAATCTAACCCGGCCAAAACCACCACCTATGAATGCGGCATGGAGACCATCGGCGATACATGGGTGCAGTTCAAGGCCCAGTACTATCTCTATGCCCTGATCTTCGTCGTGTTCGACGTGGAAGCCATCTTCGTCTTCCCGTGGGCCGTGGCCTACAACAAGCTGGGACTTTATGCGCTGGTGGAGATGGCGCTGTTTATCGCCATCTTGCTCGGCGGCCTGCTCTATGCCTGGCGCAAGAAAGCCCTGGAGTGGCATTGATGGACTACCTCCGCAACTTCTTCGTCAACCTGGCGCGCTCCTGGACGGCCTGGATCGGCGGGTTCCTGCCCGATTGGGGCGTGAACCTGGTCAACTACCTGGTCGTCGGCATCATCCTGGTGCTGATGCCCGTCATCGCCACCCTGACCCTGACCTGGATGGAGCGCAAGGTCATCGGCCGCATCCAGAACCGCATCGGGCCCAACCGCGTCGGGCCGTGGGGCATCTTTCAGGCCTTCGCGGACGCGGTCAAGATGCTCATCAAAGAGGACATCGTGCCGAGCGGGGCCGACAAGCCCGTGTTCAACCTGGCGCCCATCCTCATCGCCGGGGCCGCGGCGCTGCTGTGGGCCGTGGTGCCCTTCGGCCGCGGCATGATCGGCCAGAACCTCAACATCGGCGCGCTCTACGTGGTGGCCGTTGGGTCGATCACGACCATCGCGGTCATCATGGCCGGCTGGTCCTCCAACAACAAATTTGCGCTGTTGGGCGCGTTCCGCGTGGTCGCGCAGCTCCTCAGCTACGAGATCCCGATGGTGCTCTCCATCGCGACGGTCGTGCTCGTCACCGGCACGATGCGCATGGGCGACATCGTCGAGCGCCAGGTCGCGCCCTTCATCGTCGTGCTGCCCGTGGCCTTCATCACCTATCTGCTGGCCGCGGCCGCCGAGACGGGCCGCGCGCCCTTCGACCTGCTGGAGGCGGACTCGGAGATCGTCGCGGGCTATTTCGTCGAGTACAGCGGGCTGAAGTTCGGCTGGTTCTACATCGCCGAGTACGGCAACCTGTTTGCCATCGCGGCCATCACGACGACCCTGTTCCTGGGCGGCTGGCGTGGGCCGTTCGTCTCCGTCGCGCCCGCGCTGGGGCCGTTCTATTTCGTCATCAAGAGCGTGGCCGTCATCTTCGTCCTGATGTGGATCCGCGGCACCTGGCCGCGCTTCCGCATCGATCAGATGCTGGCCTTTGCCTGGAAGGTGCTGGTGCCGGCGTCGCTCGCCAACCTGCTCTGGTCGGCCATCGTGCTACAGATCGGGCGGCAGCCGGAGCAGCTCGGCCCGACCATCGTGCAGATGATCCTGCTCCTGGTGGGCAACGTGGCGATCCTCGCCGTGACCGGCTTGCTCCTGGGGCGGGCCGCGCGGCGCTATGCGGCGCAACATGGGTGGGCCGGGGCGTGACCGCCGGCCATCGTCGGACGTCCGCCGACAACCTGCTCCGGCCGGCCCCGATCGGGCCGGCGAGCAGCTCTCGGATAGGCTCTTAGGAAGGCGTTCATGCAGCAGGCCATCTTCATCATCCTGGCTCTCCTGACGCTTGGCGCGGCGCTGATGACCGTGATCACGCGCAACCTGCTTCGCGCGGCGCTCTGGCTGGTGGCGACGTTCTTCGGCATCGCGGCCATCTTCATCCTGCTCCGCGCCGAGTTTCTGGCGGTCGCGCAGATCCTGGTCTATGTCGGCGCGATCTCCACGTTGATCATCTTCGCCATCATGCTCAGCCGGGGCATCATGGACCCGGATCAGGTGCGCTTCAACGGCCAGTGGGGCGTGGTGGGCGGGTTCGCGGCCCTGTTGTTCGTGGTGCTCGCGGTGATCGTCACGCGCGTGCCGTGGCCCGCGGCCGCGGGCGGCGCGCCGGTCGGCGATGCGCCGGCGGACGCCATCGCGCGCCTCGGCGCGGCCTTCGTCGGCCCTTACGCGATCCCCTTCGAGGTCGCGTCCGTGTTGCTGGTGGTCGCCATGATCGGCGCGATCATCATTGCGCGCGAGCGAGAGTGACCGCGCAATGCGCAATCCTTAGAAGCTGTTCGAAAGCCCGCTGGGGCGGGTCTGGCCCCCTGGCCCGGTCGGAGACCGGCCGGAGCAGGTCTCGGATAGGTTTTTAACTGTAGTCGCTGCGGAGCCAACCTATGGTCCCACTCTCCTGGTATCTCATCCTGGCGGCGGCCCTGTTTTGCATCGGGGTTTTCGGCGCGCTGGCGCGGCGGAACGCGGTCGGCATCCTGATGGGCATCGAGCTGATGCTCAACGCGGTCAACATCAACCTGGTGGCCTTCTGGCGGCACATCGGGCCGGACCAGATGACGGGCCAACTGTTTGCCATCTTTGTGATCACCGTGGCCGCCGCGGAGGCGGCGGTGGGCCTGGCGCTGATCATCGCGATCTACCGCCAGCGCAACACGGTGAATGTCGAAGAGATCGACATGATGAAGGGATAGCCGATGAGCGAGCAAGCGTCTTCCTTCCCGGCCGTCTTCAACCTGACGCCGATCTTGCCCTTCCTGCCGCTGGCCGCGTTCGCCCTCATCGTGTTGTGGGCGAACCGCAGCAAGAAGCTCAGCGCGGCGCTGGCGCTCGGCGGCATCGGCCTGGCCTGGGTCATCGGCTGGGCTATCACGTTCACCACGTTCGGCATGGAGCGCCTGGGCGAGGCCCCGTTCCGGCTCTTCAAGGACTGGTTTCCCGCGGGCGGCGTCTGGCAGGCGTTCGGCTTCCAGATCGACCCGCTCTCGGCCGCGATGCTCTTCATGGTGCCGTTCGTCTGCTTCCTGATCTTCGTCTATGCGGTGGGCTACATGGGCGTGGGCAAGCCGGAGCACGAGCACGATGTGCCGGGCCAGCCGGCCACGTCGGGCTATGTCGATCGGCTCGCCAGCCGGTTCTTCGCCTATATCGCCCTCTTCGCCGCGGGCATGCTCGGCTTCATCCTGGCCGATAACTGGGTCCTGGCCTTCATCTTCTGGGAGATCATGGGGCTTTGCTCGTATCTGCTGATCGGCTTCTGGTTCGCCAGGAAGTATGCGAACCCGACGCAGATCACGCCCAAGGAGGCCGGCCTCAAGGCGTTCCTGACCACCCGCGTCGGCGACACTATCATGCTGGCCGGGTTCCTGCTCCTGTTTGCGCAGACCGGCCAGATCAGCTTCAACGCGCTCCTCAGTCCCGCGACGCTGGAACAGTTGGCCTCGGCCACGATCCGCCTGCCCATCGTCGGGCCGACGCCCTGGGCGACCCTGATCGCGATCCTCATCTTCTTCGGCGCGATCGGCAAGAGCGCGCAGTTCCCGCTCCACGTCTGGCTGCCGGATGCGATGGAAGGCCCGACGCCCGTCTCCGCGCTGATCCACGCGGCCACGATGGTCTCCGCGGGCGTGTATCTGATCATCCGCCTCTTCCCGCTGATGGCGGCCGTCGAGCACGGCGCGGCGTTGCGCTTCATCGCGTTCATCGGCGCGTTCACTGCGCTCTTCTCCGCGACCATCGCGGTGGCGCAAACGGACATTAAGAAGGTGCTGGCCTACTCGACGATCTCGCAGCTCGGCTTCATGTTCGCCGCGCTGGGCATGGGGGCCTATATCGCGGCCACCTTCCACCTGCTGATCCACTCCTTCTTCAAGGCGCTCCTGTTCCTCGGCTCCGGCAGCGTGATCCACGGCATGGAGCACGGCCATCACGCGGCCGAGCATCTGCACAGCCCCGCGCAGGCGCACGCGCACGAGGTGAGCGCGCTCGCGCGGCAGACCCACACCGCGGAGACGAGCCCGCGCGAGGAGCACGGCTTCGACCCGCAGGACATGCGCAACATGGGCGGCCTGTTCAGCCGGATGCCGCGCACCGCGTGGACCTTCATCATCGGCGGCCTGGCGCTGAGCGGCTTCCCGTTCGTCACCGCAGGCTTCTGGAGCAAGGACGAGATCCTGGCGGACGCCTGGGGCCACGGGCACTTCTTCATCTTTCTGGTGCTGGCCGTCGCCGCGCTGCTGACCGCGTTCTACACGGGCCGGCAGATCATGATGACCTTCTTCGGCCGGCCGCGCACCGAGGCCGCCTTCCACGCGTCCGAGCACGACAGCGTCTTCGCCTGGATGACCGTCCCGCTGATGGTGCTGGCGGTCTTTGCGATCGCCGGCGGCTGGGTCGGCATCCCGGAGTCGTTCCCCGGCCTGGGCGCGCTCTCCAGCAACCCGTTCCATCATTACATCGCCGGCCTGGCCGAGGCGCTGCACATCGAGGTCGCGGCGCCGGCCTTCAGCGCGATCCCGCTGCTGACGTCGCTGGTGGTTGCGCTGGGCGGCCTGTTCCTGGGCTGGAAGGTCTACGGCGACTATGCCGCGCGCGGGCGGAGCGACCTGGCCGACCCGCTGGCCGGGCCGCTGGGACGGCTCTACCCGATCCTGCTGAACAAGTATTACTTCGACGAGCTGTATCACAAGGTCTTCATCAGGGGGACGCAGCGGCTTGCGAACTGGCTGTTCCGGGTGGACGACCACTGGCTCATCGACCCGATCGTGGACGGCGTGGGCCAGTTCGCCCGCCGGCTGGCGCAGCTCAGCCACCGGTTCGACTTCCGCATCGTGGACGGCGTGGTCAACGGCATCGGCGCGGCGGCCGACTGGTTCGGCGGCGCGCTGCGGGTCATCCAGACGGGCAAGGCGCAGAACTATCTGTTGGTGGGGCTGGTGGCCGTGTCCGTGTTGTTGGGCGCGTTCCTGCTGCTGCCCAAATGAGCGACGTTTCGTCTTTGTTTGTTTCGTACAACCCGATCATTTCGCGCAACCCGTTCCATCGGAGGGGTCTTTGATGAACAACCTGCTGCTGACGATAATCACCTTCACACCGCTCCTCGGTGCGATCCTGATGCTGCTGCCGTGGGGCAAGTGGCTGAATCTCGACAAGCCGCGCGAGGAAGACCTCATCAAACGGGGCGCAATTGTCATCAGCCTGCTGCCGCTGCTGCTGGCCATCCTGCTCTGGTTCACCTATAACAAGGCCGCCGGCGGCTTCCAGTTCGAGATCTACAAGCCCTGGATCCCCGTCATCAACGTCAACTACCACATGGGCGTGGACGGGTTGAGCGTGCCGCTGATCTTCCTCACCACATTCCTGACCACGTTGGGGCTGTGGTACTCGGCGCGCACCATCAAGACGCGCGTGCGCGAGTTCTTCTTCCTGTTCCTGCTGCTGGAGATGGGCATGCTGGGCGTCTTCGTGGCGCTCGATCTCGTGCTGTTCTACGTCTTCTGGGAGATCGGCCTGGTCCCGATGTACTTCCTGATCGGCATCTGGGGCCAGCCGAAGGATCGCCCGCAGTACTCGGCCATCAAGTTCTTCCTCTACACCCTGGCCGGGTCGGTCTTCATGCTGCTGGCGATCCTGGCGATCTACTTCACGACCGGCACGTTCGATATCGTCGAGGCGGCCCGGCTGCGGCCGTTTGCGGACAGCACGCTGCTCTCCGGGCTGGCGTTCTTCGCCTTCTTCATCGCCTTCGCCATCAAGGTGCCGAGCTTCCCCTTCCACACCTGGCTGCCC
>MWBF01000067.1 GCA_002068935.1 Chloroflexi bacterium ADurb.Bin325 | reverse complement strand
CCGGTTTAAAAAGCCCCTGGCGCCTGAGAACCTATCCGAAAACCTGCTGAGCGCCCGGCCTCACCCCCTCGGCTCTTCCTCTCCTGGCGTGCGAGCCTTCGGCTTGCACGCCAGGAGAGGGGGACGGGAGGGTGAGGTAAAAATATGACGGCGATTTTAGCCGCCCGTTCCGGGCCTTTCAGGCGGTCTCTCAGTCCAGGACGACCGTGACCTCGTCGCCCGCGGGCAGGCCGTTGCTGTTGAGCGGCACCTCGATGATCCCCTCGGAGCGCACCAGCGTGAAAATCAGGTTGGACTTGCCGAACACGGGCACTGCCCACGTCTCCCCCTCCCGCTCCTCCAGCCGGACGCGCACGAAGTCCGCGCGGCCGCTGCCCGCAGCGATGTTGCGCGCCAGCCGCGCGCGCGTCGTGCGCGCGGGCGCGGGCCGCTCCGCCAGATACAGCGCGATGGTCGGGCTGACGAAGTGCAGGAAGATGTTGATGCAGGAGACCGGGTTGCCCGGCAGCCCGAACACCGGCTTGCCGTCGCACATGGCGAGGATGGTCGGCTTGCCCGGCCGGATCGCGACCCCGTGCACCAGCACGCCGGGCTGGCCCGCCCGGTTGATCGCGGCCGCGGTCAGATCCCGATAGCTGACGGAGCTGCCCGCGGTGATCACGACGATGTCCGCCTCCTCCCACCCGCGGCGCACCGCGCGATCCAGCGCGGCCTGCTCGTCCGGCACGATGGGATAGTTGATCGGGACGCCGCCCGCGCGGCGCACCAGCGCGGCGAGCGTGTAGCTGTTGATATCGCGCACCTGGCCGGGGCCGGGCTCCTGGTCGGGCGGCACGACCTCGTCGCCCTGGCTGACGATGGCGACGCGCGGCTGGCGCATCACCGGCGCATGCGTCACGCCGAGCGCGGCCAGCCCGCCGATGTCCTGGGGCCGCAACACCTGCCCCGCGCGCAGGACGACCTCGCCCGCCGAGACATCCTCGCCCGGCTGGATGATCGCCTCGCCCTCCGCCGCGGGCCGATGCACCTCGATCGCAAAGGCCGTGAACCCGGCCTGGCGCGGCCGGCCGCCGAACATCGGCGCGGCCAGCCGGTTCGTGTTTTCGAGCATCACGACCGCGTCCGCGCCCGGCGGTATCATGCCGCCGGTGTGCACCAGCGCGGCCTCGCCCGGCTCGAGCGCAAAATCCGCGGCCGCACCCATCGCGACCTCGGCCACCACGTCCAGATAGGCCGGCGCGCCGGCTGATGCGCCGTAGGTGTCCGCCGCGCGCACCGCATAGCCGTCCACCGTGCTGCGGCTGAACACCGGCAGCGGGTGGCGCGCAACAATATCCTCGGCCAGCACCCGATCCAGCGCATCGACCAGCGCGCACGTCTCGCGCGCCGGCGCGGGCTGAAAGTGGCGCAGGAAGAGCGCCCATGCCTCTTCGGCCGTCCGCAATTTCAGAAATTCAGCCATCCTGTTCCCACCCAATGTCAGCTGCGCAGCCAGACGATGCCCGACAACATCGAAAACAGGCCCGCGATGATCAACACAGCCAGCGCCAGCGGGGCCAGGACCGCGATCAGGGCGCGCTCGAACGACAGATCGTGGCTGGCCTGCGTGGCCTTGATGTAGACGATGACGCCCCAGATATAGGCGATGACGCCGATAAGCCCGCCGATGAACGGCAGCCAGCGCAACAGATCCAGCGCATGCGGGACAGCATACAGCGCGGTCGCGCCGAAGAAGCCGCTGAGCGAGCCGCGGCCGCCGAGCAGCCGGGCCGCCAACATGACCCAGACGCCGTAGCCCAGCCAGACGCCCAGGCTGGCGACGGCCAGCGGCAGGCGCGCGACGCTGAACGGCGCCGACAGCCAGCCGCCGAACGCCTCCAGGATGCGGCCCACCGGCCGCGGCAGCCGCGTGGGCAGTTGGTCGATCTCCTGGCTCACCTGCAAGCCCATGTCGAAGGCGTCCGCGACCTCGTCGACGGCCGCGGTCCAGGCCGCCGTCGACAGGCCCAGGCGGGCCATCCACGGGCCGGCGGCCCCCAACATCTCGCGTAGCGCGATGCTCCGCTCCGCGGTCTCGTCCGCGGACGGACGTTGCAGCGCGGCCATGACATCGCCGACGAAGCCGGGCGCGCCGGCCAGGAGGCTGACCAGCAACACGATCAGGAAGCCCTGGAAAAAGGCGTCCTGGCGGCCGGCCAGCCCGGCGTAGGCCGGGGTGTGCAGCCGCGCCGCGTCCCAGAGACGGCTGAACCATCCGTGCAGTTGCCAGCCCTGGGGGGCCGGGACGGCGGCCGGCCGCTCATCCGCGGGCGGCGGGGCGGCGGGTGTCTGGGGTGTTTCGGGCACGTTCATCGCTCACCTCCCTGCCAGCAGCGCGACCAGGAGCGCCGTCAGGGGCGCGGAGAAGAGAAGCGCCAGCGCGGCCAACAACAGATACACCAGATAGGGCAGGGCCGTGGCCGCCGCGGCGCGGCCCCACGGCAACACATGCGCGGTGCGCACGGCCTTATAGCGCAGGATGAGCTGCCAGAAGCCGACCGCGCCCCCGATGGCGACGTAGGGGATGACGCCCAGCGCGTGGAAGATCCAGGGAGTCAGCGCCAGCGCGGTCGCGCCGAGCGTCTGGTTCAAGCTGCCCCGGCCGCCCAGGAGCCGGCCGAACAGATAGGCCAGGACGCCGTAGGCCAGCCAGCTCAGCATGCCCGTGAAGGGCCAGACGATGATGTTGAGCGCGGCTCTGAGCGGGCCCGGCGCGTCGGACAGGGCCGGGATGACGCGCCAGCTAAAATCCCAGCGTTCGGTGAAGGCTTGCAGCGCCGCGGGGTCATTCGCGATCGAGGGCCACCAGGCCTGCTGCTGCACGTTGCGCAGCACGACCGCCTCGATGGCGGACAGGCTGGGGACGCTGGCCCAGTGCAACGCCTGGCCGATCAGATTGAGCAGCGCGGTCGCCACGCCGAGCAAGACGACGAGATACAGCCCCTCCACGAACGGGTTGTCGTCGTCGCGCAGATCTTCATAGGCGGCCGCGTCGAGGAAAAGCGCCCGCCATACCAGGGCCAGCGACAGGGTGCGGTGACCCATGTGTATCTCCTTTCCTGCCTGCATCGACCACGAGTATAGCACAACCGCGATGAAGGGCGAAAGGCCGGGGCGGGATCGAACGGGGCAGTCCGGGCTGGCCGCCGCGCGGCGGGGGCGCGGCGGCGCTGCGCTCAGGATGTCGGCGGCGGGGTCGCCAGGCCGGAGCTGGAGACGCCGGCCACGTCGGGCGGCGTAACGGTCGCGCGCGGGGTCGGGGTCGCCGGCGCGTCGGGCGTCGCATAGACGGTCGGCGCGGCGATGGTGCGGGGCGCGGTCGGCGGCGCGACCACGGTCGCCGGCTGCTCCTCAGGCGGCAGGTCGGTGGCCGCCAACGTCAGCTTGGGGCCGAAGGTGGGCGTGGGCGGCGGCGCGCTCGGCGGCGGCAGCGCGGTCGGCTCATTCGTCGGCGGCGACGTCGGCGCGACGACCGGCGCGGCGGTAGGCTTGCTCG
The DNA here is from genome assembly GCA_002068935.1 of Chloroflexi bacterium ADurb.Bin325. Lineage (GTDB taxonomy): Bacteria > Chloroflexota > Anaerolineae > CG2-30-64-16 > CG2-30-64-16 > MWBF01. The sequence continues at coordinate 9,662 of MWBF01000067.1, read as the reverse complement.
GCGAGCCAATCTCGGCCGGGGAGGCTACGGCGTCCGTATCGGTCAGCAGGATCGACGGGGTGACCGCCGGCCCCACGTCCAACGTCGGGCAAAGCGTCGGCGTGTAAGTCGGCCTCGACGCGGCCGGCAGGGGCGGCGCTTCGGCCCGCGCAGCGGTCCGGGTCGGGACGGGCGTCCTTGTGGGCGCGACCGCGGCGGCCGTGTTCGGCGGCGCCGCGGTCGCGCTGGGCGTGGGCGATGCGGGCCGGGGCTGCGGCGTGCTCTCCTGCGCCGGAGCCGGGATAAACCGGGCCAACATGGCCCGGAGCTGCTCGGCGGCGGCCTGCAGGCTGGCCTGGGCCTCGTCATCGGCGGCGACGCTCGCCAGCGAAGCCAGCTCCTCCGCGTGGCCCATCACCGTGGCCAGGATGGAGAGCCGCGCCTCGGCGCCCAACTGGTTGGCCCAGTGCAGGGCGGCCCTGTCGCGCGCCAGCAGCTCGGCGAGGGCCACGGGCTGGACCGTCCCCTCGCGGAGCAGATACTCGCGCACATCGGCCAGGCGGCGGCCTGCGATGCTCGCCTCCTCGGCGGCTCGCCCGGCAGACGAAAACCGCACCAGGGCCGGCGCGCGCTCGATCGTGACTCGCAACGGATAGGCAATGTCGCCCGCCCGGCTCACGGTGATCGCGCCGCCCACGACGACAACGAACAACACCGCGACCAACGCCGACACCACGGGCAGCAGCCGCGGCCAGCGCCTGACCAGGGGCGTCGCGGGCTGGCTGCGCTCAGCCAATGCCTCGCGCAGCGCGACCTTGGCGCGCAGCCGCTGGCCCTGGCTCAGCCGGACGTCGGCCAGGCCGCGCAACCGGGCCGCGGTGGTCAATAACGGCGCCAGCTCCGCAGCCTTCTGCGGGTAGCGTGCCAGGCACTCCTCGATGCTCTCGCCGGCGGCCATCCGGGCCAGGCAATCATCCACGATCCGACTTAGCTTCATTGTAGTGTCCCGCGATCGACCTCTACCCCTGCCAGATCGCCACCCTCCATCCTCAGAAACCGGCTGAGCGCCTGCAACGCACGGTGTTGCAGCGACTTGATGGCCCCTTCGGACTTGCCCAGCCACGACGCCACTTCCGCGTTGCTCATCCCTTCGCCGAACTTCGCCAGGATCACCAGCCGCTGTTCTTCGCTCAACGTCTCGATGGCCTGGCCCAGCCGCCTGAATAACTCCCGCTGTTCGACCTGGCGGTGCGGGTTGGCGTCCGGCCCCACCAGGCGCAATTCGTCGGTCAGGCTCGTCTCCGGCGCCCGCCGCGCCTGCCGGTGATGATCGTTGACCAGATTGGCCGCAATACGATAGAGCCAGGCGCTGAAGGAGGCTGCCGGCCGGCGATGGTTGATCCGAAAACGAGCGACATGCCGGATCATCCGCACAAATAGCTCGGTCGTCAGGTCCGCGGCGGTCTCGGGATCGCTTATGCGCGCGTAAATATAGCGATACAGCCGATCAGCGTAGAGGTCGTACAACGCTTCGACGGCAGCCGCATCGCCGCGCTGGCACTCAGGCAGGAGCGACATGATCTGCTCATCGGTTATCGCTGGTTGCATGGCTCATGCTCGCTTTAACTAACGCCGCGAGATGCGCAGGGATACGGGGAATGAACGATCCAAGATGTCAATTTTGTCATGTTCGTGCAGCCTGCATTGCCTGGCGCGCCAGCGCCTCCTCCTCGGCGCGCGTGGCGATCGCGCCGTCCAGCCGGGCGGTCCGGATGCGGTCGAGGATCGCGCGGTAGACGGGGCCGGGCGGCAGGCCCAGCTTGCGCAGGTCGTCGCCCGTCAGCTCCGGGTGGATATGCCGCCACTCGCGCTCGTAGCGGTCGAGGTTCCGGCGGACGGCCTCGGCGTCGGCCGCGACGCGCAACACCAGCCTGGCCCCCGCGCTCGACTCCTCCAACACCTTCACCGCCTCGCTGGGGCGCAGATCCGGCGCGGCCAGCCGGGGCAGGTGCGCGGCCAGCCGGTGCACCTCCAGCGCCAGATCGCGGTATTCCTTGCGCATGCGCAGTTTTTCGTTGAACCCTTCCAGGTCGGCAGCCTCCATGCCGTAGGTCAACAGGGCCAGATAGAGCCGGGGCAGCTCCTCCGCCGCGACCTGCCCCGCCGCGGCGCGCAGGGCCGCCGCCTTCTCGATGAACCAGGCGTCGCAGCGCAGCGCGGGGTGCAGCCGCGCCAGCACCCCCAGCTCGGCCAGGCGACACAGGCTGCGCTCCGGCTGGGCCTCGGCCAGGATCAGCTCCAGCTCGTGGCGGATGCGCTCGGCGCTGACCCGTTCCAGCAGATCCAGGCCGCCGGCGATGAGCTCCTCGGTGCGCGGCTCGATATGGAACTGGAACCGCTGCTCGAAGCGCGCGGCGCGCAGGATGCGCGTGGGGTCTTCGACGAAGCTGAGGCTGTGCAACACCCGGATGACGCCGTCGTCCAGATCGCGGCGGCCGCCGTAGGCGTCCAGCAGCTCGCCCCAGCGGTCGGGGGTCAGGCAGATCGCCAGGGTGTTGATCGTGAAGTCGCGGCGGTGCAGATCCTGCTTGATGCTGGAGCGTTCGACCGTGGGCAGCGCGGTCGGGCGCTCGTAGAACTCGGTGCGGGCCGTGACGAAATCGAGCGAATCGGGCAGGCTGTCGTCCGGCTGCCCCTCGACCTGCGGCAGGATCCACTTGGCCGAGCCGAAGCGCTGATGGCTGCGCACGCGGCCGCCCACGCGCCGGGCCAGCAACTGCGTCAGGCGGATCGCATCCCCCTCCACGACCAGATCGACGTCGAAGTTGGGCTGGCCCAGCAGCAGGTCGCGCACGAAGCCGCCGACCGCATAGAGCGGGTAACCCAGTTCGCCGGCCAGCGCGCCGACCTGCCGCAGCAGATCCAGCAGCGCCGCGGGCAGCGCGCCCGCCATCGTATCGGCCAGCGACTCCGGCCCCGCGCTGGCCGCGGCGCCCTGCCGGATCAGGTCGGTGCGCGTCACGATGCCCAGCAGCGCGCCGGTCTGCGAATCGAGCACGGGGACCTGGCCCCAGTCGTGCTCTGACATCACCTTGCGCAGCTTCGCGACCGAGTCCTCCGGCGTCACGTAGACCTCGCCCGCGCGCATGTAGCGCCGGACAGCATGGCCTTCCAGCCCGTGATGGATGGCCCGGTCGATCTCTCGCCGCGTCAACATGCCGATGATGCGCGAGCCCTCGACGACCGGGAAGCCCTCGAACCCATAGCGCCGCACGCGCTCCGCGGCGGTCGCGATGGTGTCGGTCGGCGCGAGCGTCTGCGGCGTGCCGTAGGACATGATCTGGCTCACGGTGACGCTGGGCCGGATCAGGTCCTGCAACGTATAGACCAGCGACTCGAACACGCTCGCCAGCGAGCTGTTGCGCACCAGCGCGGCCGCCGCGCGGCTGTGGCCGCCGCCGCCAAACCGGGTCGCGATCTTGCCGACATCGATCGCATCGCTGGTGCTGCGCGCGACCATCTGCAAGTAGTCGCCCATCTCCACCAGGATGAACAGGCCATCCGGCTCGTACAGATCGTACAGCTTGTGCGCGAGGGTCGAGATCTCCTCCACCGGCGTGCGCACGCTGGCGCTGACGATGACGACCTCATGATCCTGAAACCGGTAGTTCTGGGCGCTGGCGACCAGCATATCGTAGAGCTGCTGCTGCTCGTCCGTGAGCGGGTGGTGCAGGAAGCGGCTGACGATGAGCAGATTGGCCCCGCGTTCGAGCAGCCAGGCGGCCGCGCGCAGATCGCGCGGGGTGGTCGTCGTATAGCTCAGCGCGCCGGTGTCCTCGTAGATGCCGAGCATCAGCAGCGTCGCGTCGATGGCGCTGAGCGCGACCCCGCGCTCGGCCATCCGCTCGACCAGCAGCGTGGCCGTCGCGCCCGTCTCCTCGCCCCAGAAGCTCCAGCCCGCGGGCAGCTCGCGCATCAGCGGATGGTGGTCGATGATCAGGCCGGCAGCCTGGGGGCTCATGCCGCGCATCGGCTGGATTGTCTGTGTGTCCACGGCGATAAACTCATCGATGCGGCGTCTGGGCAGGTCGTCCAGCCGCACGAACGGCAGCAGTTCGGCGTACTCCGCGAGAAAGGCTTCGAGGTTGCGGTTCAACTGGCGCGGGAGGACAGGAACGCTGTGCGGGTAGAGCCGGGCGGCCCCCAGCAGGCTCGCCAGCGCGTCGAAATCTGTGTGTTCGTGGGTCAGGATCACAACCAGGGGCTGGGTCGGGGGCTGCATCGTTTCTGCCTCACAAGCACACGTCAAACACAGACGCCCGGCACGGTACCGGGCGTCGTAAGCGGCGCAGCGGGTGGGCCGGGTTCAAATCAACGCCGGCGTTGGGCGCACTGGCTGCATACGGTCGTATGGCTGAGCACCGCCAACCTTTCGGGTTCGATGGGACGCCCGCAGCGTTCGCACCGCCCGTAGATGCCCATTTCTAGCTGTTGCAGCGCTTCCTCGATTTCTGCCAGATGCTGCTGGGCACGGTCGCGCAGGGCGAGATTGAGCTCCCACTGATAGATCATGGGGTCGCCTTCGCCCAGCGCATAGTCGCCCTTGGTTTCCAGGCGATTGGTCAGTTGTTCGATTTCATGCAGCACCTCGGCGCGTTCGGCCTCGAGCCGGGCGCGCGCCTCAGCGGCAGATTCCTGTTCGATGTTCATCGCGCCTTTACGATTATCCCATCAGATGGCCCGCGGGCAGCGCACAGGGCGCGGCCAACCTGCCGGGCCGCGCCCTGATCCCGTCGCTCACGCCTGCGGCGCGGCCTCTTCGTCCCCGTCTTCCGAGGCGACCGCCTCAGCGACATCGGCGTCGGCCTTGGCTGCGGCCTCCAGCGCCTCGATCGGCATGACGTCGGCCACGACGCCGCCCTCGGTCTCCAGCACCTCGAGCGCCTGCTCTTCCTCGGGCGGGGCGGCCTCAGCCTCGGCCGTCGCCTCAGCTTCAGCCGCAGCCTCAGCTTCCGCCGCCGCCTCGACCTCGACCGCCGCCTCGGATTCAGCCGCTACTTCTGCCGCGGCCTCAGCCTCGACTGCCGCCTCGGCCTCGACCGCTTCCTCAGCCGCGGCCGCCGGCTCTTCTTCGGCCTCGGGCGCGCCGTGCTGCTCGCGGTAGCTAGCGGCCCACTCGGCCCATTCGGACTCGGAGACCTGGCGCAGGCTCAGGCCGATCCGCCGGCGGTCCGGCTCGATGCGCAGGACGCGCAGCAGGAGCAGGTCGCCGGGCGAGACCAGGCTCTGCGGATGGTCGGGCCGGATGTCGGCCATCTCGGAGACGTGCAGCAGGCCTTCGACGCCGCTGCGCAGCCGCACGAACGCGCCGAAATCGGTGACCCGGGTCACGACGGCCTCGACCAGCTCGTTGACGTTGTACAGCTCGTCGATGTGCGTCCACGGGTCGGGCTGGACGCGCTTCAGGCTCAGGCCCACGCGCTCGCGCTGCTTGTCGATGCGCAGCACCTTGACCTCGACCTCCTGGCCGACCTTGAGCACCTCGCTCGGATGGGTGACCGGGAACCAGGCCAGCTCGGAGATGTGCACCAGGCCGTCGGCCCCGCCGAGATCGACGAACGCGCCGAACTCCGACAGGCTGCGCACGATGCCGGTGCGCGTCTCGCCGACCTGGATCTCGTCGAGCAGTTGCTTGCGATGCTCGCGCTGCCAGCGCCGCCGCGCGGCGCGCTCGGACATGATCAGGCGCCGGCGCTTGCGGTCGACCTCGACGATCTTGACCGGGATCATCTTGCCCATGAAGGTTGCCAGATGGGCCTTGCGATCCTCCGGGGACATATCGCGCGGCAGGCTCGAGAGGTGCGACGCCGGCACAAAGCCGCGCAGCTTGCCGAAGATGACCTCCAGGCCGCCGGCGTTGTGGCCGCTGACCTCGGCCTCGAACATCTCGTTGTTGTCCATCATCTGCTGGGCAACGAGCCAGTCTTTTTCTTGCAGCGCGCGCGAGAGCGAGACGATCAAGTTCCCTTCCCGATCGGACGGCTGGAGGATGTAAACCGGCCAGGTCGTGCCTTCCTGGATCTCCGCCAGGGTGGATTTCTCCAGCCGGCTCAGATCGTTGGCCGGCACGATCGCCTCTCGTTTCAGGCCGAGGTCGATGATGACCTCCTGTGGGCTGACCGAGATGACCGTACCCTCGCGAATATCGCCTCGCTGCGGCATGTCGTACCCTCCCTGGTCGAGGAGGGCTTGCATGGGATGGACCTCAGCGGGCGGCTTGGTGGGCGGCAAAGACGTAGACATGGGAAAGGAACCTCCGAACGATGGTTGAAAAGATCGAGACATATGGCGGGGCATGCACGCCATAAGGCAAAACAGGCCCGACTGTAGCTGCCGACCGAGGGCGTAGCAACCGGACCCGAGTCCACAGCGCGCATCGCTTAACGCGTGCAAAGGCACGGGCAACTTGCTTTGCCCGCGCGGAGCTGCTCGCTATTCAGGATGCGGAGCCAGTATAGCGAAAGAGCGAAAGTTTGTCAATCGGAGGTCAGGCGGCGCGCGCCGGGAGCGGATCGGCGGCCAGCACGGCGGGCGCCGCCGCGGCTTCCGGCCTCGCCTCCGGCGCGAGCGGCGCACGCGCGAGCACCTCCGCGGCCTCCTCGGGCTGGGTGGGGTTGATGTAGAACCCCGAGCCCTCCTCGAAGCCGGCCGCGCGCGTCAGCCGCGGCAGGATCTCGACGTGCCAGTGATAGTCGTGCTGGATCGTCGCCCAGTAGCCGGCCCGCGGCCGGCGGAACGGCGCGGTGTGGATCAGATAGTTGAACGGCGGGTCCATCAGCACGGCGCGCATCTTGAGCAGCGTGGTCTTCAACGCCTCCGCCAGCCCGGCGTATTCCGCCTCGCTGATGTGCACATAGTCGCAGTTGTGCTGCTTGGGCACGATCCACATCTCGTAGGGCACGCGCGCGGCGAAGGGCGAAAGCACCACGAACGTGTCGTTCTCGAAGACCAGCCGCTCGCGCGTCAGCCGCGTCTCCTGCTTGATGATGTCGCAGAAGACGCACCGACGCTTGAACTCGTAGTAGCGCTGCGCGCCGGACAGCTCCTCCTTGACCCGCTTCGGCGTCACCGGGGTCGCGATGAGCTGCGAGTGGGCATGGGGCATCGTCGCGCCCGCCAGATAGCCCTGGTTCTTGAAGATGAGCACGTATTTGAAGCGCTCGTCGCCGCCCAGGTCGTGCATCCGGTCGCGATATGCGCGCAGGATGTTGGCGATGTGCGGCTCCGGCAGATCCGCCAGCTCCAGATCATGATCCGGCGTCTCGACGATGACCTCGTGCGCGCCGACGCCGGCCATCATGTCGAACATGCCCACCCCCTCGCGGGTCAGCTTGTCCTCGATGCGCAGGACCGGGAACTTGTTCGGCAGGACGCGCACCTGCCAGCCCGGCGTGTTCCGCGGCGAGCCGTTCGAGCGTATGGCGTAGATCTCGTGGGGATCCAGCTCTTCCTGGCCGCCGCAAAAGACGCACGGCCCCGGCTGCCTGACCATCGCCGGCAAGCTCACCTGCTCAGGCCGGATCCTGCGCTCCGGCGCAATAATCACCCACCGCCCCATCACCGGATCACGACGTAATTCAGACACCTATAGCCCCCTGACGCCAGGCTCCTGCGACGACGGCGACGCCGTCCGGCCTGGCCCAACCGTTGCGACATTGTCGCGCCACTATATTACGAACCAGATAAAAAATCAATGACCTTGCCCGCTCGGCAGGCATTCCAAATGGACGCGCAGACGCCGACGCCGCGCAATGCGGCCCGCGTCGAAAGGCCCTCCTGATCCAAGACGCAGGCGGGCGCGAAAAGACATGCCGGAACGCGGTCTGCCAGCGGCTATTATTCACGGGTTCTCGATAATGTCAACGTTGTCACAAGCGGACCTGCCCCGTTGGCCGGCGTCCGCGCCCGGCCCGCGCCGTCGGCCCGGCGGGAGCGGACTCAGACCGCATAGGGGAGCGTGTTCTGGTAAATCCACGCCAGGGTGTGGAAGGCCTGGGCCGCGATCAAAGCCCAGCCCGCCGCGGCCAGCATGGCCCGGTCGGGCAGCGCCCGGCCCAGCACATGGGCCAGCAGGACCGCGGCAGGGAGCGCCGCGGGCGAAAACAGATCCCAGTCGCGTTGCCCGCCATAGTCGGGGTTCCAGACCAGCGTGAGGAACAGATACAACAGCGCCAGCAGCGCCAGCCAGCGGAAGACGCCGTCCTGCCGCGGCAGCGCGCGCCAGCCCAACACCGCCGTGAGGATCAGCGCGGGCCAGATCGCGGGCGCGGAGAGCAGCTGCTGGTTCAGGATGTCGAGCAGGTGCGCCAGCGAGAACATGGTATAGTGTTCCCAGCGCGTGGTCACGGCGAAGAGCGGGACGAACCAGCGCCGATCCGCGCCGCCCGGCGCATCGACGCCCAGCAGCGCGTCCAGGCCGTGCTGGCCCGCGGTCATTAGTGCAAAGACCCCGACCAGCACGATGACATAGGGCACGGCCATGCTCGCCAGCAGTTGGCGCGCCGAGGCCCGGCCCTGCCGGTGCAGCAGATAGGCCAGGTAGAGCAGGCCAGGCGCCAGAATGATCGTGGACGGGTGAAAGGCGTGGGTCAGGGCCAGGGCCGTGGCCGGCCAGGCGAGCGGCAGTCCGTCGCGCAGCGTGCGCAGGCCCAGCCACAGAAAGAGCGTCACGCCCACGGCCATGATCGAGTAATTCTCGATATAGCCGAAGAAGAGCTGCATCGTCCCCAGGGTCAGCAACAGCCCGACGGTCAGCAGCCGCTCCGCGGCGTCGCGGCCCAGGCTGGCGGCCAGCCGCAACGCAGCCCACACGAACACCGCGCCGCACAGCGTGCTCACGGCCCAGTAGACGGGGATGGGGTCGGGCCAGCCCCACAGCCGGTTGGCAAGCTGCCACAGCCGCGCATGGAGAAAGACGTCGAGCGGCGCCTGCCAGACATAGGTGAGCTGCACGTCCGGGTGTGGGATCGCGTTGGCGAGGATATAGGCGTCGCCCCAGCGCAGATGGCGGATGCGGAAGAGATAGAACGGGATGACGCTCAGCCCGGCGATGACCAGGGGGAGCGCCCGGCCGAGCCAGCCCGGCCAGGCCAGCCCGGCGAACGCGGGCCGGATGCGCCGCCAGAGCGCATCCCCGCGCAGCGCCAGCGCGGCCGCGACCAGCGCCAGGCTCCACCGCAGGCCCGCCGGCAGATAGGTCGCGGGCCACACGCCCCAGGCCAGCGGCTCCGGCAGCAGGGGCGCGGCGAGATGCAGGGCGATCAGGATCAGGCCCCACAGACGGAACGAGCGGATGAGACGTATCATGGCGGCTGAGATGGTGTATAATTCAAGCGCAGAAAGCAATCCTGCGCCTGCCGCGGGGGCCGCTGGCCCTTGCGCGGCGCAGACTCTTCAGGCCCGGGAGGCGACATGAAAGCACGCGACATTATGACAACAGAGGTCATCACCTTCGCACCCGATACAGGCATCAGCCATATCGCGCGCGTGTTCGCCCAGGAGGGCATCAGCGGCGCGCCCGTGGTGGAGGACGGCGAGGTCATCGGCATCATCACCGAGATCGACCTCATCGCCCGCCAGGCTCGCCCCCACTCGCCCATGTATCTGCCGTTGCTCGGCGCACA